>NZ_WXWS01000111.1:0-7368 GCF_009904715.1 Vibrio sp. V42_P2S4T144
TTGCTATATAGCAAAGGTAAGTATGGACAGTTTTGAAGGTATCAATGAGTTTGTTACGGTTGCTGAGAGCTTAGGTTTTTCTGCAGCGGCAAAACAGTTAGGTTGCAGTACCAGTCATGTCAGTCGTCAAGTCACAAGGTTAGAAGAGCGATTAGGTGTCGCCTTGTTAGCCCGTTCGACAAGAATGGTGAGTCTAACGGAAGCAGGGCAAGCGTATTATCAGCAGTGTAAAGAGTTGGTGATTGGGCTTCAGCAAGCGAATGAACAGCTCACCACGCAGCAAACTCAACTGAGTGGTACGTTACGCGTGAGCGCCGCTGGTGCGTTTTCTGAGAACCATGTAGCGCCTGCCTTGATGGCGTTTGCCAAGCAACATCCTAATCTCACGGTAGAAATCAACTTCAACACCAGCATGGTCAACTTTATTGAAGATGGCTTCGATTTCGCTATTCGTTACGGAAGGTTGAGTGATTCAGGCTTGGTTGCGAGAAAGCTGGTGGATCGTCCCATGGCAGCGGCAGCCAGTCAGCGTTATCTCGATGAACATGGTTTGCCAACGCACCCCGAGCAACTCAAGCGTCATAGCTGCATTATTGCCAACAAAGACGTTTGGTTGTTTGAAAAAGACGGCAAGCCTTTAGATGGCGTAAAAGTGCAGGGCAGATGGAAGAGCAATAACGCACACACGGTCTTGCAAGCCTGTGCAGAAGGATTAGGTGTGGCGTACTTACCGAAGAGCAGTTTCAACGATGCTATTTCGTCTGGTCGTTTGGTGCCAATCCTAGAGCCCTATTGGGGAAGTGGCAACAGCAGCTGGATTGTTTATCAGAATCGTCACTTTCTGCCACTACGAGCGCGATTGGCAATCGACTTCTTGCTTGATCATTTTGCCGATTGGCAGGAGTAATGAGGCTCTGCCAATCGGTTTGTTTATCCATTTGTTAGATCGTCAACATACTAACGTATCTACATGTTTTGATAGCTCGGTCCACCGCCGCCTTCTGGTGCTTTCCATGTGATGTTTTGTGAAGGATCTTTGATGTCACAGGTTTTGCAATGCAATGCACACAGTTGGCGGCATTTATCTGAAACTTCAACTTATTGTTCACTTCCACCACTTCATAAACCCCAGCGGGGCAATAGCGCTGACTTGGTTCGTCATACATACCTAAATTCACATCAATTGGAATGTGAGGGTAAGTCAGAACAAGGTGACAAGGTTGATTCTCTTCGTGCTGTGTTCCCGACAAAAATACCGACGAAGGCTTATCAAAACTGATTTCACCATCTGGTTTTGGGTATGCAATTGGGTGGCACTCTTGTTTAGGTTTTAACTGCTCATGATCGTGCGAATAGTCCTTGATAGACCAAGGTAACGGCTTCTTAACCAGTGGTTGCCACAGGTTGTGTTCAAAAGTCGAAAGAGCACCACCAAGTATGCTGCCAAACTTATGAATGTTCGCGCCAAAGTTACGCGTTTCGGCGAGTTCGTCATACAACCATGATGATTCAAACAACGACTGGTAGTCTGGCTCAGAAGCTCCAGTTTGTCGGGCCGTATGTACCGCTTCTGCTGCAATGATTCCGGATTTCATTGCTGTGTGGCTGCCTTTAATTTTTGCGACGTTCAAAGTCCCCGCATCACAACCAATCAATAAACCGCCAGGGAATTGCTGTCTCGGCAGAGAGGAAAGCCCACCTTTCGCAATGGCTCTTGCGCCGTAAGCGATGCGCTGAGCACCTTTCAAATGTGTTTCAATAGCAGGATGGTGCTTAAAGCGTTGAAATTCGTCAAACGGACTCAAGTAAGGATTGCTGTAATTCAAGTCGACAATAAGCCCGACGGCGATTTGGTTGTTCTCCATGTGATAGAGAAAACCGCCGCCTGTGGTATTTGTTTCACTCAAGGGCCAGCCAGCGGAATGGATAACACTGCCAGATACATCCTTACTGTCAGTGGGTAACTCCCATATCTCTTTTAGGCCAAGCGCGTAGTGCTGTGGTTGCTTTCCTGCGTCTAGGTCGAACCTTTGAATAAGTTCTTTACCCAGATGTCCGCGACAACCTTCAGCAAAAAGGGTGTATTTTGCCCTTAGCTCGATACCTGGTTCAAAGTTAGGTTTGGCCTGGCCGTTCTTATCTAGTCCCATATCGCTCGTGTTAATGCCTGTCACGGCGCCAGTCTGATCATAATTGATGCTTGCAGCGGCAAAGCCCGGAAAAACTTCCACCCCAAGATTTTCTGCTTGGTTAGCGAGCCAACGGCAAAGGTTGGCAAGGCTAATTACGTAATTATTCTCGCCATTTATCATTGGACGCGGTGTAAGGATGTGAGGAACTCGAATATGGTTTTGTTCAGTAGTAAGATAAAGGAAATTATCTCGTTGAACCGAGGCTGCTAGCGGGGCCTCCATTTCTTTCCAGTCGGGGAAAAGCTCATCTAAGGCACTAGTTTCAAAAACAGCGCCAGATAAAATATGTGCGCCCACTTCTGAGCCTTTTTCTACAACGCAAATTGAAAGTGCGTCACCTTCACTGTCTTGGTTGAGTTGAGCTAGCCGACAAGCGGCGCTTAAGCCTGCGGGTCCGGCCCCCACGATCACGACATCAAACTCCATGCATTCTCGTTCCATCTTTATGCTTCCTTTCTATTATCGTCATCTGCGTGACAGGTTTTGGTTTCTATACAGAAAACTATAGCTCAGTTGACGTTAACGTGAAGTGGACTAAGCTCAAGTAATGGAGCTGACGTGTTATATGAGGCATGACCATGGAAGACCGACCATTAGCAACACTTGTGCTCGCAGAGCATGACAACCAATCGTTGGCTGTAGGGACGCTGTGTGCAATTAAAGCGGCATTTGAGATTAAGGATGATGATAAATCGCTTCCTGTTTCTGTGTTGCTTATTGGTTATCAGTGCCAATCAGTTTTGGATGAGTTGAATTGTGTTCAAGGTGTTGCAGAAATTATCTGGGTTGATGCGAAGGGATATGAACATGGCTTAGCGGAAAATATCGCACCTTTGATCTCACAAGTAGCCAAAAACTACTCACACATTCTTTCTCCTGCCAGTACATTTGGTAAGAATGTGATGCCTCGTGTGGCGGCGTTGCTTAATGTTGGTCAACTTTCTGACGTGATGACAATCGAGTCTATCGATACGGTGATTCGTCCAATTTATGCTGGAAATGCATTGGCGAGAGTCACGTCGAATGATCCCTATAAAGTGATGACCATAAGAAGTACGGCTTTTGATGCCGCAGAGCTATCTGACACGCCAGTTGTCCCTAAGCTTACTCAAGTCGACACGGTGATTATCAATAAACTTAGTGAGTTTGTTTCGCAACAAACGCCAGAAAGTGAGCGACCAGAATTGCCAGTGGCTAGAGTAGTGGTGTCGGGGGGGCGTGCATTCGGGAGTAAAGAGAAGTTTGTTTTAGTAGAACAATTGGCTGACAAGCTAGGTGGAGCGGTAGGGGCGTCACGAGCGGCGGTCGATGCGGGCTATGTGTCTAATGACCATCAAGTCGGGCAAACCGGCAAAATTGTTGCACCGGAGTTATACATTGCCGTCGGAATTTCTGGCGCGATCCAGCATTTGGCGGGAATGAAAGATTCCAAGGTGATTGTTGCAATTAATAGCGATCCTGATGCGCCTATTTTTGACATTGCAGATTATGGATTGGTCGGCGATTTGTTTGTGGTAATGCCTGAGCTGTTAGAGAAGCTGTAGATATAGTCTTGTTCCCTAAAACAAAAGGCTTCCAAATTGGAAGCCTTTATCATTTGATTTTAATAAGTTACTTTTCGCTCGGACGTTGCAGGTGCTCTGCAAGTACTTTCGTAAACCTTGCAGCTTCACCACCAGTACAAGCGCGATGATCAAACGTTACGGATAGCGGCATTGCTTTCACCGAAATTGCCTGACCATTTCTTATCACAACTCGGTCGAGTATTCGGCCCGCGCCTACAATAGCGACTTGTGGCGGTGTGACGACAGGTGTTGCGTAAATACCGGCAATCGCGCCGAAGTTGGAAAGCGTAATCGTCGCGTGCTGCAATTGCTCACGACCGATTTTTCTCTCTCTGATCCCTTCAACGGTTTGATCGAGCCAACGACGAACATCTTGTGGCTCGTATTCATCTGCGTGGCGCAAGACTGGTACGTACAATCCATGACGGCTATCTACTGCAATTCCTACATTGACCGTTGTGTGTACACAGCGTGTCATGGTTTCGGCATCAAACCAAGCGTTTAAAGCAGGCTCTTCTTGACACGCATGAACAATCGCTTGAACAAGGCGGATACTGATATCTTCGTTTGGCAGCCAATCTTCCAACAACGCTTCTTCCGTAATGGTTACGGCGGCAACATGTTCGTGCGACTCGGTCATAGACGATACCATGGTACGTCGAGCGCCTTTCAAAACTTCGGTGCCTGGACGCTGTTTTCCGGCTTCGTCGTAAATATCGGCATCAACGATAAGTCCGTTCGGGCCACTACCTGACACGAGGTTAAGATCTACCCCAAGTTTTTGTGCCAACAAGCGAGCCGAAGGCAGGGCGGTAACGAGGTTACTTTCTGTCGTGTTGTGGTTGCCACCTATCCAGAAATCATCAACGTTTACATGATGCGCTTGGTGAGAAACGCTGCCGACGACGGTTGCGGCGTCAGCAGTGGCTTTTTTCTCTGTCGTTACTTCTCTCCCGGCACCTGTTTCATCAATCTCTAGCAGTAATGCACCAATATTGACGATTTCACCTTCCTCACCATGACGGCTGACCACACGGCCCGAGTAGGGGGCAGGGACGTCGACCGTCGCTTTTGCTGTCTCTACGGTTAAGATCACTTGATCTAATTTAACCATGTCTCCGACATTAACGTGCCATTTTACAATTTCTGATTCAGCGAGGCCTTCGCCGAGATCGGGTAAGTTAAACGTCTTCATTTCCAATCCTCCACGAGTTCGCGCGCCGCGGTCACAATGTCTTCTTCCTGAACCATGAAATAATCTTCGTTACGGTAATAAGGCATAATGGTGTCCATTCCAGTTACTCGTTTAGGTGGGGCTTTAAGTAAGCACATGGCATGTTCAGCGGTTCGAGCTAATAGCTCAGAGCCCACACCACAAGTTTTACTCGCTTCATGAACAACGAGTAAACGTCCAGTTTTTTCTAGTGAGCTGAAAATCGTCGCGGTATCAATTGGCTTAATACTCGCCAAATCAATCACCTCGACTTCAATCCCCTGACTAGACAAGGTTTGCGCGGCCTGAAGTGACTCTACGACGCATGCGCCCCAAGTAACGAGCGTGATATCTCGCCCCTTACGCAAGGTGAAGCAGGTGTCGAGTGGGAGTGCTTCGCCGTTATCAACGACTTCAGATTTAACTGTGCGATATATGCGCTTCGGTTCGAAGAACATGACGGGATCATTGCTTCTAATTGCAGCGAGAAGTAAGCCGTATGCGCGTTGTGGAGAAGAAGGAATCACTACTTTAAATCCAGCAGTGTGAGCAAATAGCGCTTCCACGCTTTCTGAGTGGTGTTCCGGAGCGTGGATACCGCCGCCAAATGGCGCACGAAAAACCGCGGGACAAGTGAGCCGACCGCGAGTTCTGTTACGCATTCGAGCCGCGTGGCACATTAAGTGCTCCATCGCAGGAAAAACGAAACCTTGAAACTGAAATTCGGCGACAGGTCGTAATCCTTGCGTTGCCATACCGACCGCAACCCCGCCGATTAAGGCTTCAGCGAGTGGCGTATCGATGACTCGTTTAAGACCAAACTCTTGCTTGAGTCCAACAGTGGCACGAAATACACCACCATTATCGCCCACGTCTTCACCTAATACGACAACATTGGGGTCTTGTTGCATTTCGTGGTGCAGGGCAAGGTTTACTGCTTCAACCAACGTTAGCTCAGCCATGTCTGCCTCCCTGCATTCTCATTGCCTTGTTGATGAGTTCATCTCTTTGTGCATGAAGCTCTTGAGGTAGCGATTCATACAAATAATCGAAACCGGTTTCTGGTGCTTGTGGCGGTAAGCTCAGATAGCGTTCAACAGCTAACTCTACTTGCTCTTTACAGTAATCTAGCCATTGCTGTTCTTGTTCGTCGCTCCAAGCGCCTTGATTAAGGAGATACGTTTTAAGACGTGCGATAGGTTCGTATTGCCATGCGGTTTGAACATCATCTTCTTTACGATAACGAGTCGCATCATCGGCCGTAGTGTGGTCACTCAGTCGGTAACTCACCGCTTCGATGAGTGTTGCGCCTTTCCCTTTTCTTGCTCTCTCAAGGGCGGTTTTAGTTGCATCATAAACGGCGACGACATCGTTACCATCGACAGTAATACCCGGTATACCTGCACCTTGCGCTTTTGCTGATAAGAAATCGGCGGCACATTGTAGACTACGCGGCACTGAAATTGCCCACTGGTTATTGTTTACGACGAAAACAAGTGGAATATTCCAAGTACCTGCGCAGTTTATTGACTCAAGAAAGTCCCCTTTGGATGTACCACCATCGCCGCACATGACTAGCGCAGCTTCATGGTTACCTTGAATTTTTAGCGCGGAAGCCACCCCGACAGCATGCGTACATTGCGTCGCTATGGGTACACAGTAGGGAAGGTCTCGGCTAGGAACCGGACTGCCTTCAGGAGCAAAATCACTCCCGCGCTCATCGCCACCCCAGTATTGAAGGTTCTTTTCCATGCCAATGCCACGACACCACATCGCAGGCATATCGCGGTAGTAAGGAACAAACACATCATCGGCTTTAAGTGCTCTGCCGACCGCAATGCCTATGGCTTCCGCGCCTAAGTGTGAGGGATAGGTCCCTAGCTTACCGGTGCGTTGCAAGGCAACTGCTTTGTTGTCGTAAGTGCGAGTTAATACCATATCTCGGTAAAACCCGACCAATGTTTCAGTGTCAGCCCAGTTGGGTAGTTGGCCGACTAGGTCCCCACGATGGTCGATAAACCGATGCATGGGTAATGCCTGAACGTTCATCTCAAGCTCCTTTTGACGCTGCGGGTCTTTTGGACTGCAGCTGTTCATACAAAACCAGAGTTTGTATGGGTACTCAAACTCTGATATCAGCGCAAAGGCCATACCTAAGGTTGCGTGTGCTTTCGATAGCGGTAGGCATCTGTTCGTCCCTTAAACTATTTGTCGATAACATCGCTGCGACTATTTCACCGCAAGATACAGAGAAAGGCTTTTCTGTATCTAACCCTCTAACTAAATCGTGGTATAGCCAGATACAATAAGTGTAAACAAATTGTTAAATTATGCTTCATTTTGACTTTCGATCAGTAGTAAAGTTTTGCTTACACCCTGATTTTGCAGAGTAATATGC
>NZ_WXWS01000495.1:0-7368 GCF_009904715.1 Vibrio sp. V42_P2S4T144
GTCGAAACACATCATTGCGCCAAGGATAATACCCAGTAGTACTGCACTGTCAGATCCCATGTTGTTTAGGAAGTCAGTCAGGCCGTTCATGATGCCTGAAACTGGACCGCCTACGATGTAGATCATGACAAGTCCGGTGAACAATGTTGCCACAAATGGAATGATCAGAATCGGTTTAAGCGCTTCCATCGATTGTGGGAGTTTTACTTTGTCCGCAAGGAGCTTCGCTGCATAACCGGCAATGAAGCCAGCTGCGATACCACCTAGGAAACCAGCACCCGTTGAACTTGCTAGCATACCGCCAACAAGACCAGGAGCCAGACCCGGACGGTCAGCAATTGAGAACGCGATGTAACCAGCAAGTACAGGAATCATCAATGCGAATGCAGAGCCACCACCAATGTTCATCAAGGCTGCTGCTAGTGTGCCTTCTTCTTTAAATGCTTCAATACCGAACACGAAAGATAGAGCGATGATCAAACCACCTGCAACGACGACAGGAAGCATGTGCGAAACACCCGTCATTAGGTGTTTGTAAGCGCCTTTTTTCTCTTCGGTGGAAGATGAAGAGTTAGCTGAACCAGAATGTTGATACACCGTGGCTTGCTCGAATGCTTTGTCCATCTCTTCGGCTGTTTTCTTCAGAGCTGGACCTGTTTTCGTGCGGTACATCTTTTTGCCGTTAAAGCGATCAAGTGGCACTTCAATATCCGCAGCAATGATCACCAGATCGGCGTCTGCAATTTCTTGCTCAGTCAGTTGGTTTTTAGCGCCAACTGAACCACGAGTTTCCACCTTGATTTGATGGCCACGACGCTTGCCTTCTTCTTCTAAAGCTTCTGCCGCCATAAAGGTATGCGCAACGCCAGTAGGGCATGCCGTGATTGCAACAATCTTCTTTGATGCTGATGTTGTATCTGTAGTGATAGGGGCTGCAAGTGTGGTTGCTTTTTCAAGTAAAGTGGCGTTTTCAACCGCTTGCTGGAGAAACGCAGTTGCGTCTTTTGCTACTTCGCTAATTTCCGCTTGGTAAACCTTTTTTCCTACAAAACGAGAAGTGTCGACGCTAGTATTTGCCGCAATGACAATGACTTCTGCTTGTTCAACGTCAGCTTCCGTCAATAGTGTTGGTTCAACCACACTTGATTGACATTCTATTTTGGCATTCCAGTTTAATTTTGCGGCGGCTTGTTCTAGTAATCCTGCCGCAAGGATGCTATTTGCTACACCGCTCGGACAGGCAGTAATAATGGCAATATTCATACGATAACCTTCTGTTCCTTAGTTTTGTTCTAAGTTTGTAATAGGGTAAAGCGCGCTAACTTCAGTTTGTCGCTTGATATTTTCCAGTTCTTCCTGACTGGTTAGCCCTACGCCAACTTGACTAACTGCCAAAGCAGAAAGTGCCGTAGCGAAGCGCAATAAATCGTTTTTAGGCATCAGTTGCATGTGGCCCCAACACAAGCCAGCGACCAGCGTATCGCCTGCGCCAACGGTGCTCACGACATGCATTCGAGGCGGTTTTGCACTAAGCCATTCGCCTTGGTTGAGCCACATAACACCGTCAGGTCCCATAGAAACCACGATGTTTTCTATGCCTTTGTCGCTCAGTGTTTGCGCTGCAGCTTGGCACTGTTCAGGTGTTGCTAGATGTTCGCCAACAAAATCACCAAGTTCTTCATCGTTAGGTTTAATTAACCATGGGTGAGCATCAATACCTGACTTCAATGCGGCTTTGCTACTGTCGAACAACACCTTTTTGCCTTGTTGATACAGTGCTTCTATCCATGCAGCGCATTGCTCTGCAGTAACACCGCCCGGTAGGCTGCCTGCCAATACAAAGTAATCGTGTGTTTCAGCAAGGCGGAATAGGGTTTCTTCAAAGCGCGCGATTTCTTCTGCCGTAACTTGAACACCAGGGAAGTTAATGTCACTAACGTTTCCATTAGCCTCAACGAGCTTGACGTTGATACGAGTTGCACCTTGTACTTCTACAAACTCATTCTTAACGCCGATGTCATTGAAAAGCTGATGGAATAGCTCAGGGTTATCTTTACCAAGAAAGCCGGTAACCGTGACATCTGCGCCTAAATCGCTCAACACTTTTGCTACGTTGACACCTTTACCTGCAGCGTGGAGATTGCTTTGCTGTACTAAGCTCACGGAACCAACGTTTAGTTCATTTACTGAACCTGTTAAATCCAATGCCGGGTTGAGCGTAATAGTGACAACCTTATTTGTTTTGTTTGTCATATCGGATCCTTAACCTTCACCAAGGCCAGAAGCGATTGCATTTCCGATAGACTCCAAGGCTTGCGGCGCATCAGGGCCTTCTGCTGTAAATTGAAGTTGGTGACCGTGCTTAACGCCCAGCGCGATAACTTTCATTAGGCTCTTCGCGTTTACTGCTTTTCCATCTCCGTCTAGGTTGGCAACACGTATAGTGGATTCAAACTTTTTCGCTTCTGCGACTAACATTGCCCCCGGACGAGCATGTAGGCCGTGAGAGTTTTTGATTTTAAATACAGCGGTATTGCCTTCTTCTGAAGATGCGGCTGTGACTTCTTCACCTTTGAACAAAGCAAGAATCTGTTCTACTGATGCATCTAAAAGCTTGCCGTGTTCATTGTTAAACACAATATTAGAAAGCGTTTTTAGGATAGATTGGTGAGCATTGTTACATGCTGCGAACGCGAAAAGTGCACGCACTTTTTGACCTTCATATTCGCAGTCGTTTGCCGTCGAGACAAATGACACACCTGTGCGAGTGACATGTTTGTCACTGCCAATTAACCACAGGCCATTACCTAAGTGAGTTGGTTGTTTGGTAACGAGATCGGCAACGAATTCGTTATCAGCACATCCCGTATTTTTCAACAGACCACCTGCAACAGCACTCATCTGTAGCATGTCGCTCGCAGGGAACATCAGTTGAATTAAAGAAGCGTCAAAGTCTGCTTCAAGCTGAACATCACCGTGCAGTAGGGCGATGATTTCGTCTTCATTTTTTGCATTACGCAGACGCTCTTCTACGCCATCTGCGCCTAGCACTTTGGTGAGCTGTTTAAGAATGCCAAGGTGTTCATCAGATTTAGCTGCGATACCGATAGCGACGAACACAGTATTGCCATCACCCCAGTCGACACCTTGTGGGAAGTGATGCACAGCAACACCCGTTGTTTTCACCATTGCACGAGTGTCGGTTGTACCGTGCGGGATGGCGATACCGTTCCCCAAAAACGTAGAGTTTTGGTTTTCACGGTTTAGCATGCCTTCAACGTAACCGCGTTCAACTAGGCCTTTATCAGTAAGGCTATGAGCAATACTCTTTATTGCTTCAAACTTATCTGTCGCTGATTGCGAGAGGGTAATGTCGTTCTTATTTAGCTTAAGCATGGTGCTTCTCCAGCCTTAAGGTATCAATTTAAAAATGTATTCTGTGTGAGAAGTTGAACTCCGCTTCTTCTGAGCGCTTATCACTCCTCAAACCTTTTATCTTTCAAGCTAAATCGATTCAGCTTGTTGGTAAATTTTTTTAAAAGACTCAGAAAAACTGTTTTAAAAACTGACGTTAACAAACGAGCCTTTGCCGCTGTCCTATAGCCTAGCTCACAAATTGGTTTGTTGCGTGTTCGGGTGATTTACGTCAATTTTTAAGTTTTGCTGAATCCTTTCAGCTTTTATACTGAATCGGTTCAGCTTATAATTCAACTTATCGAAAGATCGTTGATGTATTAATATGATCGCGCGCACAGAATAAGGTTTAGAATATGACACTGGATGAAATAGCCAAATTAGCGGGTGTTTCTAAGACAACTGCAAGCTATGTGATTAACGGAAAAGCGCAGAAATACCGCATCAGCGAGAGGACTCAGAAAAAGGTGATGGCCGTTGTAGATGAGTACAATTATAAGCCAGATCATGCGGCGTCTTCCTTGCGGGCAGGTAATTCACGCTCATTTGGGCTTATCATCCCAGACTTGGAGAACACCAGTTACGCACGCCTTGCAAAACTGATTGAACAAAACTCGCGTAAGGCGGGTTATCAAATTCTAATTGGCTGCTCAGATGATGATCCGGAAACGGAGAAAAAGGTTGCTGAAGCGCTAATCAGTCGCCGAATTGACGCGCTATTTGTCGCAAGTGGTATGCCATCGGCTAATGAGTATTATCTCAAGTTACAAAACTCGGGCACTCCGGTTATAGCACTTGACCGTCCAATGGATGATGAGCATTTTTGTTGCGTTATCAGTGAAGATTTTGATGCTGCTTTTGAGCTTACAGAATCGGTACTGTTACCAGAGATCAAAACCATTGGTTTGATTGGTGCGTTGCAAGATCTGCAAGTGTCGAAAGAGCGCGAACTGGGTTTTCTATCTGCTTCTCAACAAGGTGGTAAAACGGCAACAGTGGGTTATGGACAACACTTCTCCCGGGAAGAAGGCAAGAAAGTCTTAGAGAGATGGTTAACAGAGAACGAGCTGCCAGATGCCATTGTCACAACGTCATACACACTGTTAGAAGGCGTGTTGGATGTGATGCTCGAAAAGCCAGAACTCATGAGCAAAGTTCGCCTAGCGACGTTTGGTGATAATCGACTGCTGGACTTCTTGCCAGTGAAAATCAACTCTTTACCTCAACAATTTGAGTTGATCGCGGACAGCGCAATGGAGTTAGCACTCAACGCTTCCGCTAAGCGTTACAAGCCTGGCGTAGAACTTATCCCACGTAAAATTGTGAAACGCCACTGAGTAACTAAATAGGTTACTCAAAGCTTTACTTCAGCCGTCAGCGCCACAAATGCGTGGTCGCTGGCGTTTTTATCTCTGTCATAAATCGGGTTGATCAGATGTTGGTTAGACACCTGATAGTCAACAACCTCGGCAACCGATATATCTGATAAGGTGTCAAACTCTTGTGAGAGCAAGATATAGTCGAGTACATTCCCAGTGGAAAAATGATAATGCGTGGCGGGGCGTTCATCCTTCAGGGGGGCACTTTGCAATAACCAACCATCTTTGAGTTGTAGTTCAGTGACGCTGTCACCAGTATTGGATACCAATGCGCTGTTAACGCTGATAGGAGTGATAGGTTGATTCATATCGCCCATTAACACTGTCGGCATTGGTTCTTTTCGATACCTCTTTTGCATCGCGTCTCTTAACATCGCTGCTTCCCAGCCTCTTTGCTGGGTGGATAACCAGCGCCCAATAATCGTGCTAGACGTTTCTGGTTGTTCTGAGTCGGCCGGGCGTTGAGATTTCAGGTGCGTTACGTAAACAGCGATATGACCAAGTACAGGATGTATTACTTGGGCATAGATAGGTTTGCGACTGAACTCTGGAACAACACTTACTCCAAAAGGCTCAAGCGTTGCTAAGTCAAACTCTACCGCTTGTACTTTTTCTATTGGAAACCGAGATGCGATTGCCACAACAGGGCTTGAGTAAATGTACTCATCCTCAACATGTGGGGTGTCAACGGTCGCAAAGTAGGGGTAGCCGATGGTTGAAAAGAATGCCTGGGTCTTCTCGATACTGAATACTTCTTGTAAGCCAATCACGTCGCCTTCCAGTTTTTCAACTTGACGTTGCGTCCACGAAAGTTTGTCTCGCCATTGCTCTAACGAGTATATGTTCTCGAAATCATAGTAGGCGTTAGGCGGTGCGACAAAATTAAACAAGTTCGCAGTGACAAAGGTAATTCTACTTGGTTGAGACAAAGTATTCGCTCTTTTCAACAATAACTTAGAGAGTATATACCTTCAGGTTGCGTAATTGCAGCTTCGTTTGAGCTACGCATCGGTATACAAGCTAACAAGCGACAAGTTAAATGGGTTAAGAGGTGCTCAAATGCCAAGGCGAATCGGTGATTGAACATCGGCAGAGGTTTCTATTTTTAAGCATTGCGTTTAAACTTCAGGGCATCAAATAGTAAGAGTAAGTAACATGACCCAAGATTACGACCACGAAGAGTATTTAGAAGGCGAAGAGATTGAGATCGAAGCGATTGGCATCGATGTTGATGCGCATCCAATCGAACTGTACAAGCTTTTTAAAATCGCAAACTTGGTCAGCGGTGGCGGCGAAGCAAAACATATCATCGAGGAAGGCTACGTCGCGGTGAATGGTGAACTAGAAACACGTAAGCGCCGCAAGATGTATGATGGTGACTTTTTTGAGTTTAACCAGGAATATTATGTTGTGGTTTGCGATGCGCCAGTAACCGAACCTGAAACGGCAGAGCAAAAAGCAGAAAAGAAAGCGAAAAAAGAAGCGCCGTCTTCTCGTAAAGATAAGTCTCGTCAAAGTAAGTCACCTAAAGCCTCTGGGCCTAAATCAACAGGCCGTAAAGCGGCACATAAAGAGCGTAAAGCGCAGAAAGAAGCGTTGTCTCAGTCTGCTAAGAAAGGCAAAAAAGAAGACAAACCGCAAGCCACTCGTGATCCGAAGAGCGGACGTAATTCTATTGATTTTTTCTAGGGAAATGAACGCTTAACTAAATAAGTGACATCTGAGTAAAACTAAAAAGCGCCGAGCATATTATATCGGCGCTTTTTTGGTTTCACTGTGCTGTAAGTGGGCAGTGTCAATGCACTGTCGTCTCGATGTTTAGGCTATCTGTCCAGTGATGAATGGCACAAGGCTTTCCTAAGTAAAAGCCTTGGTAATAATCCAAATTAAGTTGATACATAGCTTGTAGCTGCACGTCTTCTTCAACCCCTTCTATAATGACTTTTGCTCCCATATGATCCGCTAGATCAACGGCGCTATGTATGGAAAAGGTTTCTCCGGCGCAGTAGTCTAGCAAATAGGAACGATCGATTTTGATGATGTCAGGGCAGAGCTGCTGAACACGTGCGATATCAGAATGTTGGGCGCCAAAATCATCGATAGCAAAGATAAAACCATTCGCTTTCATTAACTGTACGGCTTTGATTAATAAATCCGTATTTCCGCATGACTCTTCGACTACTTCAAAAACTACGTCTGATGGGCTCATACCAAGTTCGGAAAGGCGTTTGTAAAGCAGGCCGTTATCTTTAAAGCCCATGTCTTTGGTTAGCGTGAGTAGCGTTTGAGGCATGACGTTAAGAAACAGTTTGATCGGTGTCCCTGCGAAATAGCGTGCAAAATTTCGAATGTGCATTGCTCTGGATAAAAACTCTACACATAAGCGAAAGTAGGGATCAAGAGCATTATTGGCCAGAAACACGTCAGGACGAATTAGGGAACCATCAATGCCACGAATACGCAGTAAGGCTTCCATACCAATAATACGTTGGCGTCTATCAAAAATTGGCTGATAAACACTGTGAAAAGTGAATTGATTGAGAACTACGTAATATTCACCAAGATTATCTTGTTT
>NZ_WXWS01000562.1:0-7357 GCF_009904715.1 Vibrio sp. V42_P2S4T144
GTTATATAAGAGAGAAATAAGTTTTTTGTCGGATCGAGTACGTTAAAATACGATCATTAACTGGTATTTTTTTGATCCTAGTCATTTCTCCGAGCTGTGTTTAACTTTTTTCTGCTAGCTTGTTTTTCTTGAATCTCAAATTTTTTTCCACATTACAAAATTGAGAACAAGGTCATGAATTGAACATGCAAAAGTACTTTCAATCTCTTGCATATAGACTACGCTCTATGCGTCTCTCGGCAGTCCCTTCTCGACTATCCTTATTAAGCGTTGCTTTTTCGTCTCTATAGATGAATTACTCTCAGTGGGGAGTTGATTCAGTTGCTCTGTCAAAGCCCATTTAATGTGCTCATCAAGTAATTTATTTTCACCTTGCCGACTTTCCAGCGCATCTATGATTCGCTGACTATATTCTGCATTACCAAGTGCGACAGCGATGTTACGTAGCCACTGTATATGACCAATACGACGGATAGCGGAGCCTTCCATATTTTTTAGAAAAGTCGCTTCATCCCAGTTAAACATGTCGACGAGGTCAGGGTTTTTGAAACTGTCACGACGGTGGAAATCATCTTGCTCCGTTATGTCGGCGTAGCGGTTCCATGGGCAAACCAATTGACAGTCGTCACAACCATAAATGCGGTTACCCATTGGCTTTCGAAACTCTTCAGGAATCACGCCATCGAACTCGATGGTGAGATAAGAGATACAACGCCTGGCATCGACAACTTTGTCTTCAACGATGGCTTGTGTTGGGCATGATGTAATGCATGCTTTGCATTTACCGCACTGATCAACGCTTGGCTCATCTACGGGTAGTGGTAAGTCGATAAGTAGTTCACCTAAAAAGAACCACGATCCACAGTCTTGATCTAAAATCAGGGAATGTTTCCCGGCCCAACCTAAGCCCGCTTTTTGGGCGAGAGGTCGCTCTAATATTGGTGCGGAATCAACGAAAGGTCGGTAACCATATTGACCAACCTCTTGTTCAATAAGTTTGCCGAGCTTATTTAGCTGCTTTCTGACGAGCTTGTGATAATCGCGCCCTAGTGCGTAGCGGCTAATATAGGCATGACTTTTATTCGCGAGGTTCGAAGCGAATTGAGCCTCTGGTGGCAGATAGTCCATCCGGACACTGATAACACGAACGGTTCCCGGGAGTAGCTCATGGGGTCTAGCACGCATCATACCGTGACGAGCCATCCAATCCATTGAGCCGTGATAGCCTGCATCAAGCCATTTTTGTAGTGCTGCTTCATGTTCACTCAGATCAACGTCGCAGATCCCAACTTTTTGGAAGCCGAGTTCTTTTCCCCAAACTTTGATTTGTTGTGCGAGTTGTTCGTAGTTCATGTTAACCACCGGAATAAAGGGGGGCGGATCTTAACGGATCTCTGGCTTTGGTGCTACCCAGTTAGGTACGTTTTTGATGTTGTGAATACTGCTTATTGAAGTCATTTGCATATATTCTAAATCTAGGTCGATACTAAGATGATTAAGATACCGTTTATTGGATACTTTTTTCGCACATATGACATTTGAAAGCTTGTCTCTCAAAACCAACACGGTTTACTATTCCTGTTCTTTTGATTTTTATATAGTCAACGATCATTAGTTAGAGAAGCATCAATGAGCACGAAACAATTCAATTTAAAAGATGAGCATGAAACGGTTGCACTAGGCACCGCTTTGGCTCAGCTTTGTTCCCAGCAAACCACAATTTATCTGCATGGTGATTTGGGTGCAGGTAAAACAACCTTTAGTCGTGGTTTTGTCCGTGCTCTTGGTCATCAAGGTAACGTGAAAAGTCCAACTTATACTCTAGTCGAACCGTACCAGTTGGATCAGTGGCAAGTATATCACTTCGACCTTTATCGTCTTGCGGATCCTGAAGAGCTTGAGTTTATGGGTATTCGAGACTATTTCACAGACGATGCGATTTGCTTGGTTGAATGGCCTGAAAAAGGGCATGGCTTACTGCCACAACCGGATCTTGATGTAAACATTCGCTACCAAGGTGAGCAACGTGTAGCCGAACTAACAGCTAATAATGATTATGGTGTGCAGTTACTCAGTCGATTGGAGCTATGTTGAGTTTTTCAAATTTTAGAGTAGTGGCGACGTTTGTCGCCACTTTTCTCCTTCTCATCCCCAATTTAGCATTTGCTAACGTCGTTAAGAGTTTTCGAGTTTGGCCTTCACCTGATGAAACGCGTGTTGTCATCGATTTAGGCTCGGAAGCTGACTATTCCTATTTCTCTTTATCAGGGCCGGATCGCCTTGTCGTGGATTTAAAAAGCACGACGATGCAGGCCAGACTGCCTGTTACTGTTACGGATAGCCCTGTTTTAAAACTGGTACGAAAAAGCTCGCCTCCAGAGAAGGGCACTTATCGTTTGGTGTTTGAACTAAAAAAGAGCGTTCAAGCGGAATTATTTAAATTAAGCCCAACACCAGGTGGGCAGTATGGTCACCGCTTGGTGATTGATTTACCGCACGGTAAGAAGGCATCGACCTCTAAACCGAGTAAGCCAGCGGCGGCCAGCAAAGACATGAGTTCAGTTCAACGAGCTCAAGAAGTGTTAATTGTTATCGACCCTGGTCACGGTGGGGAAGACCCTGGCTCTATTGGCCCTTCACGTCGTAAGTACGAGAAAGATGCGGTATTGAGTATCTCAAGAAAAATTGCTGCTCAGCTCGATGCGACTCCTGGTATTAAAACGCGCATGACTCGTACGGGAGATTATTTTGTAAACTTAAACCGTCGTGTCGCGATTGCTCGTGAAAATGATGCGCACTTGCTGATTTCCATTCACGCAGATGCGTTTACTTCACCGAAGCCTCGCGGTGGATCGGTCTTCGTACTAAATACTCGTCGTGCAAATACCGAAATTGCTCGTTGGGTCGAGAACCATGAGAAACAGTCTGAGTTATTGGGCGGCTCGGGTAATGCGTTCTTCACGAAGACAAAAGATCGTAACGTGAACCAAACTTTGTTGGACTTGCAGTTTAGTCATTCACAAAAAGAAGGCTATAAGCTGGCAACAGAAATCCTAGGTGAGATGGGACGTGTTGCGCACCTGCATAACACCAAACCGATCAACACCAGCCTTGCGGTTTTACGCTCTCCACAGATTCCGTCTGTGCTAGTGGAAACGGGCTTTATTTCTAACCCAACAGAAGAGCGTTTACTGTTTCAACGAGCGCACCAAGATAAGTTAGCTCAGGCTATCACTAAGGCGGTCGTCAAGTACTTAAAAGATAACCCACCAGAGGGTACGGTGTTCTCGCCTTCAGCGAAGCCAATGGTACATATTGTAAAGCGTGGCGAGTCATTATCGGTGATCGCGAACAAATATGGGCTTAGCTCTAAAGCGCTGATGTCGGCAAACAACTTGAAGTCGACAGGCTTGGCAATTGGTCAGAAGCTCAACATTCCTTCTGCTGGTACGATTAAAGTGCCAAGTAAACCGATTACTGTTGAGACAGAAACCATTACGCACAAGGTTAAGTCTGGTGAGTTCTTAGGTAAGATTGCGAATCACTATAAAGTGAAGGTTTCAGATATCCGCCGAGAGAATAACTTGAAGTCAGATACCTTGTGGGTAGGGCAAAAGTTGAAGATAACGGTCGCGGTAAAAGATAAACCGATTCGTAAGCACAAGGTTTCTCGGGGTGAGTTCCTTGGCAAAATAGCGTCCAAATACGGCGTTAGCGTATCGAGCATTCGTAAAGCGAATAACTTACGCTCTGATCAGCTAGCGGTTGGGCAAGTCCTGATCATTCCAAACAAGTAGGTGAGCTTCTAACTCATTATGACGATTAAAATTTTGCCAGCCAGACTTGCAAACCAAATCGCCGCAGGGGAAGTGGTCGAAAGACCTGCTTCTGTGATTAAAGAGCTGGTTGAAAATAGTCTTGATTCTGGCGCAACTCGAATCGATATCGATATCGAGAAAGGAGGCGCAAAGCTGATTCGTGTTCGTGATAACGGAAAAGGTATCGCGAAAGATGAACTTGGCTTAGCGCTCAGTCGTCATGCGACATCTAAGATACATACCTTAGATGATCTCGAAGCCATTATGAGTCTAGGTTTTCGCGGTGAAGCGTTAGCCAGTATTAGCTCAGTCTCGCGTTTGACGCTCACGTCGCGTCCTGCGGCACAAGAAGAAGCCTGGAGTGCCTACTCCGAAGGGCGTGATATGCAGGTGAAGCTTAAGCCAGCAGCGCACCCGATTGGCACGACTGTTGAGGTGTTGGACTTATTTTTTAATACTCCAGCGCGTCGCAAGTTTCTTCGTACGGAGAAAACCGAATTTGCTCATATTGATGAGTTATTGAAACGCATTGCGTTAAGCCGCTTTGATGTCACCATCAATGTGCGTCATAACGGCAAGATCATCCGTCAATATCGCGCGGCGAAAAATCAGCTTCAAACCGAAAAGCGTATTGCTGCTGTCTGCGGTAATGCGTTTGTGCGGCATATGCTCAGAATCGAGCTTGAGCATCAAGGGTTAAAGTTACATGGGTGGATTACCACACCAGAGGGAGCAAGGCAGCAAAGCGATTTACAATATTGCTATGTGAATGGCCGAATGATGCGTGACAAATTAATCAATCACGCGATTCGTCAAAGCTATGAAATGAGCTTAAAGCCAGATCAGTTTGCTGCGTATGTGCTCTTTATTGAGCTAGATCCGCACCAAGTAGATGTGAATGTTCACCCTGCTAAGCATGAAGTGCGTTTCCACCAAGCTCGTTTGGTGCATGATTTCATCTATCAAGCTTTGACGGATGCACTTTCACAAAGCGCCGTGATTGATAAACCACAGGTGAATGAATCGGCATTTCATCGCGTGGAACCGACTGAGTCTGAAGAGATTGAGCATTCGCCAGAGCCTGAAAAAGTACAAGAGCCAGCATCTTCACCAGTACCAGAACGGGTTTATCAAGCGATAGAGAGTACACCGGCTTATCCTGGACGCAGTGATTATGAAGTGAAGCCTCGTAATAGCGGTCCTAGTGAAACCTCCGTGCGAGAGGCGCGCGTAGTGGAGTCATTCAAACGTAATGATTGGGTGGAATCCAAACCCGCACCAAAGCCAAGTCACAGTAAAGAGCGCCACGTAGAACCAGCGCCAACTAAACAAGAAGTACGCGCTTATCACGAGCTGTTGAAAACGCCAGAGTTTGAGGCTCAGGCAGTCACTCCAATAGCGCCCCAAACGATAACTTCGCACACATCAATGCCATCGATTACTGCATTAGGCAAAGCGCTGATGGTGGTCGATGAACAATTTGTTTTGATGGGCAGTGACAGTGGGGCGGCGTTAGTCTCGTTACCTAGAGCAGAATTTTATCGTGTAAAAGGCCAGCTCACTCCAAGCGATGGTGCACTCAAGGCACAACCTCTGCTTGTTCCTCTATCTATTAAGTTAGAGGCCGAATTAGTGAGACTGGCCCAAGATTATCAACAAGATTTGGCATTGCTTGGTATTCAATTGAAAGCGAGAAACGAGCACGCCTTAATGGTGATGGGCGTCCCAGCTCCGCTGCGTCAACAAAACTTACAAAATTTAGTACCAGATCTGTTATCTTACGCGCAATCTTGTGTGAACGAAGGTATAGCAGCGGCTCAGATGCTGTCTGAGTTGATAGATTGGCTCGCATTACAGGTCACGACAGTGAAGAGTCACTATACTTTTTCTGAAGCCATTCAAATTATTGCGGAACTTGAACAGCTAAGACATGGTCAATTGCCATTAGAAGATACAAAATTCGTATCCGCTGTTGATTTCTCTGCCACGATAGCCAAATTAAAACCATGACAGATAAACTACCTTTGGCGCTATTTTTAATGGGGCCAACTGCATCAGGCAAAACTGAGCTGGCGATTCGTCTTCGTCAAAAATTTCCGGTTGAGATCATCAGTGTTGATTCTGCTTTGATCTACAAAGGGATGGATATCGGTACGGCGAAACCGGATGAAAAAGAGTTAAGTTTGGCGCCTCATCGCTTGATAGATATTTTGGACCCAAGTGAATCTTACTCTGTCGCCGACTTTCGTCGAGATGCATTGAGAGCGATGGATGATATTGTTGCAGAAGGAAAAATTCCACTTCTTGTGGGTGGAACAATGCTGTATTACAAGGCGTTACTTGAAGGTTTATCACCACTTCCTGCTGCAAATCCTGAAATTCGTCAGCAAATTGAACAAGAGGCATTGACTAAAGGTTGGTCAGTGTTGCACGATGAACTCAAAGAGGTTGATCCTGTGTCAGCCGCGAGAATCCATCCCAATGATCCCCAACGTTTATCTCGGGCATTGGAAGTTTTTCGCATTTCAGGTAAAACTTTGACTGAATTGACTCAAACGAAAGGTGAAAGCCTACCATACCGAGTCAAGCAGTTTGCAATAGCTCCCAAGGATAGGGCAGAACTTCACCGTCGGATTGAACTCCGTTTCGAGAAGATGATGGAAGCGG
Organism: Vibrio sp. V42_P2S4T144; assembly: GCF_009904715.1. Lineage (NCBI taxonomy): Bacteria > Pseudomonadati > Pseudomonadota > Gammaproteobacteria > Vibrionales > Vibrionaceae > Vibrio > Vibrio sp. V42_P2S4T144. The sequence goes on from NZ_WXWS01000562.1 coordinate 6,486, forward strand.
GCTTTGAAGAAGAAATGAAAGCGTTACATTCGCGAAAAGATCTTCACCCCGATCTTCCTTCCATACGATGCGTCGGTTACCGACAGATGTGGGAGTATTTAGATGGGGAGTGTACACGTGACGAAGCGGTATTTCGTGGCGTATGCGCGACTCGTCAATTGGCCAAGCGTCAAATCACCTGGTTACGCAGCTGGGATGATTTAACTTGGTTGGATAGCGAGAACATTGAACAGGCATTAGAAACGATGTCGGAAGCAATAGCATCTGATTGACATAGCTGTGTATAATGTGATCGTTTTTGCGTGAACGCACTCTCAAAGGATCTGTTGTTGGCGGTTTTTATACTATGCTGCTAATTACTTAGAGTGCATTTTTGATTCGTTTAGCTCAGATGCAAAAGCCGTATCTTTTGCATTGCACCACTAGCTAAATAATTACAACTACAAATTAAATAAGGAAAATAAAAATGGCTAAGGGGCAATCTCTACAAGACCCATTTCTAAACGCGCTACGTCGTGAGCGTATCCCGGTATCTATCTACCTTGTGAATGGTATTAAACTACAAGGTCAGATCGAATCATTCGATCAATTTGTGATCCTGCTGAAGAATACTGTTAACCAAATGGTGTACAAGCACGCGATCTCAACAGTTGTGCCGGCTCGTCCAGTGAGCCATCACAGCGGTGAACGTCCACAAGGTGAGCGTCCACAAGAGAAATCAGAAGATTAATTCTTCATCGAGTATTTTTAAAATAAGGAGTTGATTGCTTGTTTGACCGTTATGAATCCGGTGAGCGAGCCGTACTTGTTCATATCAACTTCACGCAAGAAGGTGAATGGGAAGATCTGGCTGAGTTCGAAATGCTGGTTTC
>NZ_WXWS01000678.1:0-7352 GCF_009904715.1 Vibrio sp. V42_P2S4T144
CTTTAGAGTAAATATCGTGCAAATTGAGTTAAACTACTGAGAATTAACCAATCTATGGACCGCGGGAATAGAAAATGAAAAAATTGCTTCCACTATTTATCAGTGCAGCGCTAGGTAGCATGAGTACGTCTGCGTTCGCAGACTCTTTGGCTGAAATCTACGACTTGGCAAAACAAAATGATCCACAATTGCTCAGTGTAGCAGCACAACGTGACCAAGCTTTCGAAGCAATCACCTCAAGCCGTAGTGCTCTATTACCACAAATTAACCTTACTGCGGGTTACAATTTAACTCGTGGTGATACTGAATACGATTCAAATCTAATTAGCGACGTATCAAACGATGGCAACGCACTAACCGCTGGCGTTAGCTTTTCACAAGCACTTTACAACCGCGCATCTTGGATCTCTCTAGATACTGCTGAGAAAAGTGCTCGCCAAGCAGACGCAACTTACGCAGCGACGCAACAGGCACTGATTCTTCGCGTGTCACAAGCGTATTTTGAAGTTCTACGCGCACAAGATAATCTTGTTTTCGTACGTGCAGAAAAAGCCGCGGTTGGCCGTCAACTTGAGCAAACTAAACAGCGTTTTGAAGTAGGTTTGTCTGCAATCACTGACGTGCATGACGCACAAGCTCAGTACGACCAAGTGCTAGCGGACGAAGTGTTGGCAGAAAACGCGCTCACTAATAGCTACGAGTCACTGCGTGAAATTACAGGCCAAGAGCACAAAGATCTCAACATTTTGGACACTGGCCGCTTCACTGCTAGCCCATCGACCGTACCTGCTGAATCGCTCATTGATGAAGCAAAAACCAAAAACCTGACCTTGCTATCTTCACGTATTCTTCAAGACATTGCGCGTGACAATATTTCACTAGCAAGCTCTGGCCACCTACCAACGCTCTCTCTAGACGGTGGTTACAACTACGGTGATACTTCTCATAGCTCTCGTGACAACACGACAGACAACTTCAATATTGGTGTGAACCTTGCAGTACCGCTATACACAGGTGGTAACGTAACCTCTCAAACCAAACAAGCTGAATACGCATACGTGGCAGCAAGCGAAGATCTTGAAGCACAGTACCGTAGCGTAGTCAAAGATGTTCGCGCACAAAACAACAACATTAACGCCTCTATCGGCGCATTACGTGCGTATGAGCAAGCGGTTATTTCTGCACGCTCTGCACTAGAAGCAACAGAAGCTGGCTTTGATGTAGGTACTCGTACTATCGTTGATGTACTGGACGCGACTCGTCGTCTATACGATGCGAACAAAAACCTATCGAACGCTCGTTACGACTACATTTTAAGTGTTCTTCAGCTACGCCAAGCAGTTGGTACGCTAAGCGAACAAGACATCTTGGACGTTGATGCAGGTTTGAAAGCGGCAAAATAACCGCTAACTGAATACTTCAGGTCTTAATAAATAAAAACGCCAGTTGAGTTATCAGCTGGCGTTTTTTATTACTTGTAGTTCAGAGCCTAAAAGTGTCTCTGAGCATCAAGTATCAAAAAGGCCGCACTTAGCGACCTTTATGAGCAAATAGCATTTCAATGCTAACAAACAGCAGGCTTAGCCCTTACCGCCTTTGATTGCATTAATGATCTCACTGGTCGAGCAGCCATCTTCAAAGTTCAATACACGAACTTCACCACCCGCCGCAATGACTTCTTTACCACCAGCAATCTCTTCTGGTTTGTAGTCACCGCCTTTTACTAGCAAGCTTGGTAGAACTTCTGAGATCAAACGCTGCGGCGTATCTTCACTAAATGGTACAACCCAATCCACAGCGCCCAAACCTGCCAACACCGCCATGCGGCGATCGGTTGGGTTTACCGGACGACCAGGGCCTTTAAGGCGTTTTACTGACTCATCGGTATTTACCGCAACGATTAGGCGATCGCCCAGTTCAGCAGCATGGTTTAAGTAAGACACATGCCCAGCGTGCAGAATATCAAAGCAGCCATTTGTCATAACGACTTTCTCGCCACGAGCTCGTGCTTTTTTCACCGCTTCGATCAGTGCTTTTTCTGAAATCACACCGTAATCCGTGTCTTGGCTGCCATGTACCGCTTCTGCTAATTCAATCTCAGAAAGCGTTGACGTGCCTAGTTTACCAACCACAACACCTGCCGCTGCGTTTGCTAATGCACACGCTTCTTCAAATGATTTGCCTGCGGCAACAGACGCTGCCAATACAGAGATAACCGTGTCGCCCGCACCTGTCACGTCGTACACTTCTTTCGCTTGAGTTGGAAGGTGGAACGGTTCCTGGCCACGACGAATCAAGGTCATTCCGTTTTCGCTGCGTGTCACTAAAAGCGCTTCAAATTCAAACTCTTCAACCAAAGCCAGTGCTTTCTCTACTAGCTCTTGGTCAGATTTCACTTTACCTACAACGTCTTCGAACTCTTTCATGTTTGGCGTAAGAAGTGTTGCGCCACGGTAGCGTTCAAAATCAGCACCTTTCGGGTCAATGAAAACCGGAATATTTGCTGCGCGCGCTTTTTGAATGTATGCCTGAACATGCTCTAACGAACCTTTTGCGTAGTCAGACATAATCACGGCTTTAACGTTTGGCAGTGCGGCATCCATACGCGATAGCACAGGCGCAGAATCTGTGTTTTCAAACTTGTCTTCGAAGTCGAGACGAATAAGCTGTTGTCCACGGCTCATTACGCGAAGCTTCGTAATCGTTGGGTAATCAGGCAGTGCAACGAAATCGCACTTCACATTGAGTGAGCTCAGCGTCTCCGTCAGCACTTTTGCAGGCTCATCTTCCCCAGTTAGACCAACAATGTGAGCATGGCCACCTAGTGATGCGATGTTCATCGCAACGTTCGCAGCACCACCAGGACGCTCTTCATTGTTTTCTACTTTTACAACAGGAACCGGCGCTTCAGGAGAAATGCGCCCGGTTGGGCCATACCAGTAACGATCTAGCATGACATCACCGATGATGAGCACACCAGCGCTGTTGTAATCAGGTAGAATTGGTTTCATTGTTGGTCTCCAAAAATTAAATCGAAGTGAGTTTATCACAGCCCTTATCGAGGCTAAATATATGGTCTTAACTGAACCACTGATTCCAAGCCTGTTTTACCCACTCCCTTTCGGCAACAAACTTATCTTCCACCACATCAGCGTCTAAATTGAGTAGATTTCGGCGGTGTATTTCGTTGCGCATTGTCGTGTAAGCACGTATCAACTGCATTGCTTGGTCTTCGTCCATAACATCTTGCGCAATGAGCGTTTCAAAGATGCGCACATTATCACACCAACGCGTCAATTTCGGCTTATCGTGACTATAGTTGAGCACTAGGTACTGAGCGAGAAATTCGATATCGGTAATCCCACCTACATCTTGCTTGAGCATAAAGCGGCCTGGCTTTTTCCCCCCAAGATGACCGCGCATTTTTTCTCTCATTTCGACAACGTCTTTTTTCAGTTCAGCTTGATCGCGTGCTTTGCACAGCACATCATGCCGCGTATTGTGAAATGCAATTGCCAGTGGTTCATCACCATAAATCATGCGCGCGCGGACAAGTGCTTGATGCTCCCATGTCCACGCGTCTTGATGTTGATAGTCGTCGAACGCGTCCGTTGGGCTAACCAACAAACCCGATGCACCGGACGGACGCAATCGGGTATCGACCTCGTATAAAATACCGGAAGCGGTGCGAGTGGAGAAAATATGAATGATACGCTGTGCTAAACGAAGGTAGAACTGACGACCATCAATCTCTTTTTTGCCGTCAGTGTAGACATTGACTGGGCAGTCATGCATGAAGACAATATCCAAGTCGGAGTTATAGCCGAGCTCCCACCCTCCGACTTTACCATAGCCAATTACAGCAAAGCCTTTGCCTTCACGATCTTTCACATGCGTTGGCTCGCCGTACTTTTCAGACACTTGCAACCAAGCCTGACTGATCACCGCATCAACGATAGCTTCCGCTAAATAAGTTAAATGGTCACTCACTTTCATCACTGGCAATGCGCCAGCAATATCTGCCGCTGCAATACGCAAAATACAAATTTGCTTAAACTGACGCAACGCTTCCATTTGCTGTTCCATATCATCTTCAGGAATACGCGCCAAATAATCACGTAGCTCTGTACGGTAACTGTCTAATGGAATGGGATTGTACAGCTGCGCAGGGTCGATTAACTCATCAAGCAAGATAGGATAACGAGACAGCTGCTCTGAAATCATTGGGCTTGCGGTACACAAACGTACGAGCTGCACCAGAGCCGCTGGATGCTCATCCAATAATTCCAAGTAAGTTGTGCGAGTGCAGATGTTATGTAGCAAGTGAAGTACACGAGATAAACCAAACTGTGCATCAGGATGGGCAAAGACCGCATCAAACACTTTCGGCATCAAACGATTGAGCACTTCGCGTCCACGTGGGCCTAACGTTTTTTTGGCCAGATCGGTTTTAAAGTTGATGATGGTTTTCGCGCATGCAGCAAAGTCTTCAATCTGAATATCCTGCTGCAAGATATGCTCAAGAACGTCTTGTTTGTCGGCCATATCCCATAGCTCATGAAAATGACGAGCAACAGTAGTCCCCTCGTCTTCTTCATCATCACCAATTAGTGATTCAAAAACTTGGTGAACATTTGCCATATGCTGCTGGGTTTGCTCAATTAATTGCTCCCAACAGCTCATTTTCATCGCAGTGGCGAGCTTTAAGCGTTCGGTTTCGCAATCAGGCAGCGTCTGGGTTTGCTTATCCGCCATTGCTTGCAACAAGTTTTCTAATTGACGCAAGTACTTGTATGCAGCTTCTAGATCGCTGACTTCTTTTGGAGTAAGCAATGCCAGTTCTTCAATGCCTTGCAGCGTTTCCAACAGCCCTCGATTACGCAAAGAAGGCTCTCGACCACCTCGAATCAATTGAAAAACTTGAGCGATAAATTCAATTTCTCGGATGCCACCCGCACCTAGCTTAATGTTGTTATTCAACCCTCGGCGGCGAACCTCGCTACTGATCATCGACTTCATTCGACGCAAAGATTGAATCGCACTGAAATCAATATAACGACGAAAAACAAAAGGGCGCAGCATTTGGCGTAGCTCTTGATACTGCGGGTACATCTCACATCCCATCACCCGAGCTTTGATCATCGCGTAACGTTCCCAATCTCGTCCCTGTTCTTGGTAATAATCTTCAAGTGCGGCATAGCTCATAACCAAGGGGCCACTTTCTCCAAATGGGCGAAGCCGCATGTCGACGCGGTAGCAAAAACCATCGAAGGTTTGTTGGTCGAGCGCTTTGATGATGCGTTGACCAAGACGAGTAAAGAACTGGGCATTGGCAATGCTTCGGCGTGCGCCTTGGGTTTCACCATTCTCTGGGTACGTGAAAATTAGATCAATATCGGAAGAAAAGTTTAGCTCGCCACCACCCAGTTTCCCCATGCCGATAATTAACATCGGCTGCACTTCACCGTCCTCACTTGTTGGCGTGCCCCACTCCTGACAACACACTTGATATTGCCATTGATAGGTTTCAAAAATCATCGCTTCTGCCAACTCAGATAAGTGGCTTAAAGACGTCTCTAGAGACCATGCATGCGTGAAATCCTTCCACGCAATGTACACCATTTCTCGGTTGCGAAACTGACGCAATACGCGATGACCAGACATCTCATCAGGACATTGTTCCAACAGTTCAGCAAGGCTTGAGCGGTAAGACTCCTGACGACTTGGCTGCGCTAACATACTTGGCAACTCACGGGCTAGGACTTCATCGCGATGAATGGCTTCGGTTATAAATTGGCTTAAGCCCGCCACATAACGAAATTGCTGCGCAACTTCATCGGGCCAAAGGGGAAAATAACCTGCGTCTTGGGCGTTTTGTACGGCAGATTCAGCGATAGAAATCAGTGGCGAAGGCAGCTGCATTTTTCTTCCTTGTTTGAAAAGCACGGTAACTCATTCTTTATACCAGACTGAAAGCAAATAAAAACGCCCACAAAAGGTTTGTGGGCGTTTTATCAAAAGTTCGGGATCGAATATTAAACTTGGAAAGATTTGATCTTCTTGTCTAGCTCACCTGCATTATTTTGCATCATTTCAGAGGTTTCTAGCAGCTCGGTAACGACAACAACTGAGGCTTCCACCAACTCACGTACATTGGTGAGGTTTTGGCTCATCTCTTCTGCAACACTGCTTTGCTGACCAGACGCCGTCGCGATCTGGAAGTTCATGTCATTGATTTGCGTCACTTGCCCAACAATACCATCGAGCTCAGATCCAGCATTAGAAACCAGCTCGTTTCCATCTGCCGCTTCTACAACGCTTTTTTCCATGAGTTCTACCGCAGATTCAGCACTGGTTTGCAGCTGTGCGATCATCTCTTGAATTTCTACCGTCGCTTGTTGTGTACGTTGGGCAAGGTTACGAACTTCATCTGCAACCACAGCAAAACCCCGCCCAGCCTCGCCAGCTCGCGCCGCTTCAATCGCCGCATTCAGTGCAAGCAGGTTGGTTTGTTCAGAAATGCCTTGAATCGTCCCTACAACGCTACCAATGGCTTCAACACGTTCTTCAACTTGGTTAACCGCTTGTGCCGATGAAGCGATATCCGACGAAAGTTCACTCATTTTCGCCATTGTACTTTGCAAGAACTGCTGACCAGAAATTGCTTGTGCGGAAGCTTGCTCTGTCAGAGAAGAGGCCGTCTGGGCATGTTCCGCAACCGTTTGGACCGTCGACGACATTTCACTCATCGCCGTAGCAAGTTGATCAATTTCGTTAAACTCTTCTTGCGCCGATTCCTTCGTTTCCGACATGCTCAGTGTCATGACTTCGGTGAGCGTTGATAATTCATCAGACGCATTAATTTGCATTTGAATCACATCGTGCAATTGTCGACGTGTCTTTTCTAATTCACGTGCCACGTCTCCGTATTCATCTTTACAATCCATACCAAATGGAACAGAGAGGTTCTTGCTCGCCATCAGTTTGATCGCGTCGCTCAGATACTGTGTTTGACGCAACATCACTCTAGCCGCCGCTAATAAGAGCACGACAAAAACCACAATCAATAAGGCGGTTTGCCAAGCAACTTGCGTTAAATATGCTTCATAATGCTGTTGGGCAACTTGCGCGTTTTGTGTCGCCGCTAAAAGTGAGTCGTAAAAAGTGTTTGCGTCCCACAGTTGTTTTGCCACGATCAGGACAGTACTGAAGACCATCAACATGACCATTTTAGGCACCAGTCGAATGTCGGATATGACCCTTTCCCATGGCTTAAATGCCAGCTTTTCCATTGTCAGTTCTCCACCGAGTCTTATATAGTCTTTATCTATAATCTTTATATTACTTATAGT
>NZ_WXWS01000119.1:0-7341 GCF_009904715.1 Vibrio sp. V42_P2S4T144
CCTCTACACTTGGGTCTGCTTCACATTCAATCATTTAATTTATCTCATTTTAGTAAGCTTGAAGTTACTTAGCTCAGTAAAGAAGCGCACACTTTTAACGTGTATCTCTAATTTGAATATTTAAGTTATGAATCAAAAACTGTGAGCAAAAAATGCATAATAGGTTTATTTAAGTATAAGATAAGCACCTGTTGATCTCGGTATTTAACTAACTCTTTGACTATGCGTTTTGTTTCCCTATGCCTTACTTCAATCCTGCTCTGCTCGTCTCCTTTGGCATATGAGCTAGATTACTATTCTAAGTTTGGTCACATCGATAATTACGGCAATCTTGATCTTAGAAACAAGCCTTACACCCAACTACCCTCTGGCCTAGTGGTAAAGGGCAACTTAAACATCTCACAAACCCCTATCAAAACCTTGCCTAAAGGGCTTGATGTTGAAGGCAGTCTGGAAGCAACTAACAGCGCACTCAAAGTTATTCGCTCAGGAACAAAGATAAAAGGCTATGCAAACCTACTAGGTAGTAAGATCGAAAACTGGCCTAAAGGCATCAAACTAGGCGGTTACCTAAATCTGACAGATACACCGTTAAAAGCGCTTCCAGCTAAACTTCGAGTAAAAGGTGATCTAAGTGTTATTCGCACTCCCATTTCTGAACTTCCTGAAGGATTGGTGGTTGATGGTAATCTTTATATTGGAGGATCAGCGCTGAAAGTATTTCCAGACACAATGACGGTGAAAGGGAATATCTATTTAGGTGGTAACAGGATCACCAAATGGCCTAGCAATTTAACCCTTGGTGGCGCCGTCGCACCTTAAAGAGCAGATAAACAAAAGCCCCGGCAGACCGAGGCTTTAAGGCATTCTGAATCAACAGAGTTCAGTGACGAAAGTTACTCTTGGTTATTCACAGGATTGGCATAGCTCGCCACCAAATAAGGTCTTGCGCCTTCAGGTAGCTGATCCAACTTATCCGCGAGATGACGCTTAACTGCTTCCGTAATGATGCTCGAATCTTCATGCCCAGCAGCTAACAAGTTGATTGGGTACAACTTGTAGTTGTTGTGAATTTGGCGGTCGATTTCACCAGCAAGAGATTCCGGCGTTTCAAACTCTTGCTCAATCACATCACCAAACGCAACATGTACACGGCCTTTATAGCCAACGATACCTTGAATGATGCTTTCGATATCTTCAAATTCGCCTTTTTCATAGCGGCCATTTTCTGCTTTTTCGTACAGCTCTTTTGCTTTGGCAATGTCACATGGATCATTTTCATAGGCAATCGAGACAGGAACGATTTTCAGAGAACGCGTGTACTCACCAAAGCTGATCTTTTGTTTACGACCTTCAACATGGAACATTTTTAAAATCGCAGGATCAGTAAAGTCGTTTCCATCTTTAGCACGACCTTCCTTTTGGGCAATCCAAATTGAATTGCCAGTATCAAGCGAATGTTTGATATAGCTTGACAGTTGTCCCAATGCTTTCATCATTTCTCTAGGCGCCTTAGCAGAGCGCTTAACGATGAAGCTCTTATTGAGTCGCATCAATTCTGTCGCACATGGCTTCTTCAGCAGGTTATCGCCAATCGCTATACGAACTGTACGGTGCCCACTTTGGTACAAGCCATAATTTACGAGCGCAGGGTCCATCGCAATATCACGGTGGTTAGAAACGAATAGGTATGACGTGTTTTTATCCAGCTTATCCAAACCAGAAAAAGTGACGCCATCCGTTGTCTTATTCAATGTATCTTTCAGATACTTCTTCACTTCAATCTGAATTGCTTCGACAGAATCAAGCTTGCTCCACTTGGCTTTCAGGTAGATGCGCAGGATCGGGCTCATTAGCGTTTTGAACCACGCTGCTTTATTAGCAAAGCGATGTTCTAGGATAGCAGTGATAAATTCATCATCTTGGATTAGACGATCCAGCGCTGCTGGAATTTCTTCGTCGTTGTAAGGACGAATTTCAATATAAGGATCGGTATTGGCTGTCATTGTTCATTACATATCAAAAAAAGCTGGCACATTTTACGCATAGTTTTGCTGACAAGCAGCATTTCAACCCATACTTTTAACATGGTCATACCAGTTAAGCCACCATTTATCATGCTAAAAAATTCTCTCTGCAGGTTGGAATCGTATGGGTTTAACGTTACCCTTAGCGCCAAAAAACACTGGTACTCATAATGAACTACGCAATTGAATTTCACGACGCTAAATACCCCTTTCTTGATGTAGCTGCGCGTAAAAAAGCATTGAAGCACAGTCTACTGTCTGTCATCGAAGGGTTAGCCGTCATTAAATTGGGTAAGCAGGAGTATGCCATTGAACCAGGCCAATATTTTTGGATTCCTCAAGGATGTTTGAGCTCCCTCACCTTTTTACCTAATTCTCGTGTATATCGTTGTGATTTTTCTGTGCGTTTAAATGACGACTTCTCACAACAGGCGGGCTTTGTGAAGCCTTCACCGCTACTAAAAGCGCTCGTCGAGAAGCTAGCAACAACTGCCGAACGCTCGGATCTGCAAACCGATCTACTGACAGTAGTAAGACATGAAGTATTGACGCTGTCTCCTAAACTAGCGCACTCAACGTTAACGAGAACCATCAATCAATGGACTCCTGGCTGTGACATGAATATTTCTAAAGAGCTTTGCTTGGTACTAACACTACGTGAAGCAAGAAAAATGAAACTGTCGGGGAAGAAGGAAGAGCAAATTGTTGACTCTCTTTTTGCTGGTAACACCGAAGAATATGAACAGCTTTGCTTTTTAGTCTTTGGAGAAGCGCTATAACTTGCTCTTTAACAAGCTACGTTTTCAGCATTACGTAGAGTTACGGATACAGAAAGTAGAGATTCAAGTAAAAACAAAAAGGGCGTACATTGATAATGTACGCCCTTTTTTCATTTGCTTGAGATGTCTAGAAAGGTACTTCTATCTGCATCATCCAGTCAGCGTCATAATATTCGTGCCAACGATAATCAAACCGCATTCTTGGCTGTCCGTCTGATTTATCACCAAAACCGACGCTGAACATCAACCCGTGACTACGAAGCCACTCTTCTGTATCCATTTTACTCTCTTCGTCTCGGAGCTCTTCCGGCATCCAAAAACCAAGACCAAAGTAATTCTTTTCTAAGTTTTGAGTTAGAAGTGGGGTGTCTTCCGGCTTAATCGCCCACTCCTCCCAATAGTTTTCTGTTGGTCCTTCAAGCTTCGCTTCCACTGCATACCAAATCAATGCTTCAGTACTTAACACGCCGATGGAATCTAAAATTTCTTCACAGATTGGAAGCGTGTTATCTTCAAACACCACGGAACGATCAGAAAAATAGTTACACGCGGAATGAGCTTGTGTCACCACAAGCAGCGCACATGCACTAAATAAAACGACTCTGACCATGAAAATCTGACCTCTCAGTTCCCAGACAATGTTTCTCTGTATAAGCCTTTACTAAGTAATAAATCACTTACGGAAGGTGTTGTATAGGCGCCGATCTCTTCACCCTCGGCCAATGCTTTGCGAATATCTGTGCTTCTGACTTTTACTTTTTCAGGACATGCCATAACAGTCCAACGTTCCGTAATCTCTTCAGCTCTACTAAATTTAGCAAATTTGAAGAAATTATCAGGACCAATGACAAAAGTTATATCGGCAGATGGGTAGATTTCTTGAATTTTTTCTAACAACGCATAGGTCGTCACACTTTGTCCAGGTTGGTATAAAGCTTGCTCCGCATCAGAACGCTGAACATTAGAAAGCCCCATATCCTTGATGAACACATCAACCATTTTGCACCGAGTTGGGTAATCAAGCATGTTCTTGCCCCAAGCATGTGCAATGCTTGGCTCAAGTAGCACGAGATCAAAGTGGCTCAAAGACTCAATAACACTTTTATGCCCTAAACTAGGTGGGTTAAATGCACTACCAAAAATGGCGATTTTTTTCATATCCGGTGATTACCTGGTTGAAGAGAGTTTTCTAATCTGATGATTTCGGTATGATACTACTAATCTTTACAGCTTTTGACCCTAAAGTCGCGTTTAATGAGCCTCAACTGTATGGTTTATCACCATTTGAGCAAATGTGCTTTAGAGTCTGAAATATTTGCAGGAAAAGGAACCCTAAATGGAACAATCCATCCGTGACGAAATGCGCGTACTCCCTTCAATTGATCCGCATTTTGAAATTGAACGCCGTGTCGCTTTTATTAAGCGTAAATTGCAAGAAGCGGGCTGTAAGTCTCTTGTTCTTGGCATCAGCGGTGGCGTTGACTCAACGACATGTGGTCGTTTAGCTCAGCTGGCTGTAGACCAGCTGAACGAAGAAGCGGGCAACAATAGCTACCAATTTATCGCAGTTCGCCTGCCTTATGGGGAGCAAAAAGATGAAGATGAGGCTCAGCTCGCTCTGTCTTTTATCCAGCCAACCCATTCTGTATCGGTGAACATCAAAGCAGGTGTTGACGGGCTTCATTCGGCTTCTCACGTTGCATTAGAAGGCACAGATCTTCTACCAACTGATGCAGCAAAAGTCGACTTCGTAAAAGGCAATGTAAAAGCGCGTGCTCGCATGGTTGCTCAATACGAGATCGCGGGCTACGTAGGCGGCCTTGTTCTTGGTACTGATCACTCAGCAGAAAACATCACTGGTTTCTACACTAAATTTGGTGATGGCGCTTGTGACATGGCACCATTGTTCGGATTAAGTAAACGCCAAGTTCGTGAAGTGGCTGCTACATTGGGTGCACCTGAGCAACTAGTGAAGAAAGTGCCAACAGCAGACTTAGAAGAGCTTGCTCCACAAAAAGCAGATGAAGATGCCCTAAGCTTAACTTACGAGCAAATCGACGATTTCTTAGAGGGCAAACCCGTTCCACAGCAAGTGAGTGACCGTTTGGTAGCGATTTACAAAGCAACGCAGCACAAACGCCAGCCAATCCCGACGATTTACGACTGAGCGATATTTTCAGCTCTCTTTAAAACTCAAAACGCTGCTAAAAATAGCAGCGTTTTCTTGTCTAGGAACAGTTTTTGTCGAAGGACAAAGACGTTCTCGCCTAGTTGGTTACTGTTACGTCCGTCTCTGGCACAGCACAACACGCCAATACGGTTCCCATCTCACGTTCCTCATCTGTCAACGCGGGCACGTCCGGATGATGTACTTGACCCGACGTAAGCTGAACCTTACACGCGCCACATAAGCCAGCACGACAGCTATTGCTGATGACCTTCCCAGCATCTTCGAGCTGATCTAACAACGTTTTTTGGTTGTTGCCTACGACTTTAGTTCCATTAAAGTCAATAGCGAGACTTTTCTCTGGCTTTGACGTAAGAGAAGAAACTCCAAACGCTTCTTGATGGTAGTTTTCCTCTGGCAGCCCTTTTCTTAGTAGAAGACTTTTTGCTTTATCCATAAAGCCATCCGGGCCACACACAAACACCTGCCGCTGTTCAACATCTTTGATTTGCTTAATGTGTGACAAACTTAAACGCCCTTTCAAACCAAACCAATCAACAGCAGGTTGCGTTAAACAGACTTTTACTTCTAGCCCTGGGTGCTCACGCTTTAACTGCTCCAACTCTGAGCGACAAGGAATATCATTCTCGGTGCGACATTGATGGTAGAAAACCACATTATCCAACTGATTGTGATCCGCTAAGTAACGCACCATTGATAACATTGGTGTTACTCCGCTACCCGCAGAGAGTAACAGCAGAGGCTGCGCTTCATGCGTTTTAAGGTGGAACTGACCGTCAGGTTGTTCTGCCTCTAAAACATCACCGACTTGTAAGTTGTCTAAGAGTGAGTTGGAGACTCTTCCACCCGCGATACGCTTTACAGAAATAGCATAACGACCCGGGCGAGAAGGACTGGATGATAAGGTATAGCGTCGACCCACTTTCTTACCATCAATATTCACCTCTATTGGCAGGTGTTGTCCTGGCAAGTAATTAGGCAACGAACCTTTGTTTGGCTCTAACCATAAGGTCACAAAGTCTTGGGCAATTTCTTCACGCTCAACACATGTAAGCTTCATGCGCACTGGCGAGTTATCTGCGTAAAACTCCGGCTCTTTGTACTCCAATACTTCAACTTTATCGCCTTGACGAATAATGCCTTCATTTCGCGCGACAAGATTCTGGCCAAAGAACACACCACCGACATCGTTTGCACGGAACTGTTGCAAGGTTTTGAGCGGCTCTTTGCTCTCACGGAATGTGCCTCTTTGGGTATTCACCGTAGTCAGGATACAGCGCTCGCAAGGTTTGAGAGACTCAAACTCTACCTCACCAATTCGTATGCGCTTCCATGAATCTTCTTCAAATGGCTTAGTATCAGAGACAACTAAGTTAGTACGAAACTGATCCATTGAGTGTAGCTCTGAACTTCTTCGGTTCAGCTCATCAAGTGAAGCTTGGCTGATCACTAAAACCGGATAACCATCAGCAAAACTGACGTTTTGACCTAGCTTTTCACGGACACGATTCGATTGCTCACCACTAAACAACAACTCAACGCGCTGCCCCAGCACACGACTAAACCAGTCATCTGCATCATCTGTCGTGGTATAGGCAGTAAACGTATCTTTCCAAACCGTTGCAGGTGTCTCCTGCATTTTGAAATCTTGGTAACGGATTTTAAGTGGCTCCATACCCAAACTACTAAACACCACTCCATCGGACAATAATGCAGACTTAATGGTTACCATTTGCGGATACTTTCGCGCAGTGATCATCGAGCCATCAGCTTTCGCAATCATAAAGCGACGATCGAAGCTCAATCCTTGCTTCTCAACCCATACGGACGACAGCGATAATCCGCCAACTGACTTAACCGGAAAAACATTAATTTGGGATAAAACGGGTTGCGACATGGCCTTCTTCCTACGGGTGTTTTTTATTTGTTGCGGTATTGTATACTCAAATCACATTAAGTTGCAGAGTCTACTGCCTCTTCATCCATCGCAACTTTCTCGAAACCATATTCTTATAAATTTGGTTTTAGTGACAAGTATTTACTACACTCAATATTCGCGTTTTTTAACACCGTTCTGACCAAATACCGTTTGATAAAGTGTGATACGACACACATAATTCACCCAAGTTATCACTACTCCCATTTATCGATTTGGAGCTTAATTATGGATACAAGAAAACTGGTTCTGATTTTGTTATGTATCTTTCTTCCGCCTGTCGCGGTGTTTATGGAGAAAGGTCTAAATAAAGACTTTTTGATTAATCTAATATTGACGTGTTTCTTCTTTCTACCAGGTACGATCCACGCGCTTTGGTTAACAATGAAGTAACCACTTACACTCTCACTC
>NZ_WXWS01000140.1:0-7337 GCF_009904715.1 Vibrio sp. V42_P2S4T144
GTCATAAGGTGAAGTAGCTTAAGAGCAGCTTGATAGCTAACTAGGCTACCGTTCGAAGTGATAACGCCATCATCAATGACAAAATTCTGGTCGACTTGTACTTTGACTGCTGGGTAATCTCTTTGAAAGCCGTTTTCACCTCCGGCCCAAGTTGTTGCTTTTTTGCCGTTTAAAAGGCCAGCTTCGGCTAACAAATACGCGCCAGAGCAATTACTTGCCATCCAATCTGCCGCCTTTGAGGTAGTTTTAATAAAGTGAATGAGATCTTTATTTTCGATTAGTGCATCCATGTCATAGCTGGATGTTAAAACCAATACGTCGAGTTCCGGCAGATCACCAATCCAAGCATCCACACCAATTTTTAATCCTTCTTCAGTGGTGATGGTTTTCTGATCTGAGACGGAAATGGTGAGCACGTCATAATCACTAAACCAAGTGAGACGACTTGCGACGCCAAAAACCTCTAAAGGCGCAGTAACATCAGAGGTCAGTACGCCATCGTAAACCAGAATACCAATTCGTTTATCTGCGGCATGTGCTGTTTGAAGCATCCCAAAGAATAGGACTAGTGTCGCTATCAATAGTTGTAGTGCATTCTTCAATCCGTTTTTACCCATGGTTTTTTCCTCGTTAACAGAGCATCAAGTTATTGAGGTTCATTATATTTAGGCTAATTAGTGATTGAAGAGCCACTTGGTCTTTACTAAAGTGAATAAAATTCATGAATAGAGTTCATTGGTTATATGGATAAGATACGGTCCCTACGATTTTTTATTGCCACTTTAGATGGCGGTAGTTTTGCTGCGGCTGCCAAAGTGTATGGCACTGACCCTTCGACCGTGAGTAAAGCCATACATCGTCTTGAAAGCGATTTGGGTATACAGCTTTTTCAACGTTCTACGCGACAGAGCCGCCTGACAGAAGCTGGTCGTAGGTACGCAAATACTGCTAGGTTTGTACTAGAGGAGCTGGCGGCATGTGAGGATTCATTAAAAAGTCACAATGATGCGCTTTCAGGGCAGCTTAAGATTAATGTGCCAGTCTCGTACGGTCGCCTCTATATTCGTCCTTTATTAAAAGAGTTTTGTCGCCGCTACCCTAACATCACTATCGATATTCATTACGATGACGCCTACGTTGATATTATTGAGCAAGGTATTGATGTGTCGATTCGCTCTGGTGTCGTTCACGATAGTCAATTGATTGTGCGTCAGCTGAGCCCTATCGATTTTATCATTTGTGCCAGTCAGGATTACTTAGCGCGCCATGGTGTTCCGAGTGGCCCGGATGTATTCAATGACCATTCTTGGGTTCGTTTTCGTTTTAAACAAACGGGGAAACTGTTGCCGATTCGGATGCCAGAACCAGACGGTGCGAGTGAATATGACCCCGAAAGAAACTATATTGTAAATGACGGTGAATCCATGGCAGAGCTTTGCGCAGAAGGCTTAGGATTAACTCAGATCCCTCATTTTATCGCGAGAGACTGGCTTAAATCGGGGCGTTTAGTGCCGATATTTCCGAGCATGCGCCAAGCAGGAAATGGCGTGTATCTTCTCTATGCCAACCGGGAATATGTGCCTGCACGAGTTAGGGTGTTCATCGATTTTATCACTCAAGCAATACAGGATATGGATGAAACGCCATTCCATACTTGGGCTGAAACGTTGCCGATTTATCGACCGAACCAAGGCGATTGAAAACTTCATGTGAGTCTTTGGTTAAAACCCCCTAAGCTATATGGCGCTTTTATTGGTTTTTGTTAGTTTATTGGGCGTTATTATCGAAAAGCGCAGTTTGCTCTTCGTCACTCATAAAGGAAAGACAATGCCAACTAAGATCTTAGTGCCTGCTTTGGCCCTACTTCTCAGCGCATGTGGCGGCGACGGGGAGTCGTCAGCCCCAGCAGAAAGCGGCTCACAAAACACAGGTTCCACATCGTCACAAGGCACATTTGCCGAGCAGATGCTTGCAGCGGTCAACAGCGCCCGCTCTACTACACAACAGTGTGGCGCAACCACCATGCCACCTGTTGGGGCCCTGACTTGGAGCTACGATTTGGAAAGCGCCGCTTATCGACATTCAAGCGATATGGCGAACAGCGATTTCATGAGCCACACAGGCTCTGATGGCAGCAAAATGTCAGATCGAGTTAACGCAACGGGTTATGCTTGGAGCGCCATTGGTGAGAATGTCGCCGTAGGGCAAAGCAGCATTAACGCCGTCATTAATGCTTGGTTATCGAGTGAAGGTCACTGCCTTAATATCATGAGTGCGGATTTTGATCAGATGGGCGCGTCGCTTGTCGAAAATCACTCTGCACGCTACGGATATTACTGGACTCAGGTTTTTGCCAAACAGCGCTAATGCGATAAAGAAGCCTGATAGATAAAATAAAACGCCAGCAGTCACTATCTGCTGGCGTTTTATTATTTACATCTCTTTTAGCTTGTCAGGTTACGAAGTTTTGGGTCATCCGCCAGGTATTCAACAAATTCAATCTCAAAACCGGCAGGGTCAACAAAATACACATTTTTGCGGTATGGTTCATCAGCACCAGGTTGGGCAATCGGATAACCTGCATCGGTTAGTCTTTTGATGATTGCATCGACGTTGTTGGTCACATAAGCAAAATGCGCTAGCCCAACTTGGTGCCCGCTCAACTCGCGGTTTTCTCCTTCGCCATGGTCACTCATGGCTATGTATTGATACTCGTCGCCAAAATGTAGCCAGTTTCTTGGTTTGCCACTCCATTCGCCTTTATCTTCATCACGCACGTACCAATGTGGAAATGCAGTTTGGTAAAACTTCAGCATTTCAGGGATATCTTTCACGACTAAGTTAATATGTTCTAGTTGGATCATGAGGTGCTCCTTTTTGTCATTTTCTAGCCAACAATGAATATGCTAAAACCTCAAGTAAAGTTGAGGTAAAGGGCTTTTTTAAAATTTTTTAGGATTGATATCTTTGGATCTGGATACATTGAGAGATTCGGTGGGTTTGGTGCTTTGAATCTGAGAGCTGGGTTAGGGGCTTGCAACCTTGTTTCACCTTTTATTTATTCGTGCTACTCATTTTCGAGCGAGTTTGTGGTGAGTAGATTCCCAGTCTCACCTAGGTTCGCGGGAATGACGGAAAGATAGTGCTAAACGAAGAGCGTCATTCTGAAAGAGCCTAAGCGAGTATTAAGAATCTATTTGCAGCGCGTTTTGATGCCGGTGGAGTGAATTGAATTATCTGTGACTGTAAAACTTGCCACCTGCACTCGGAATGCTGAGATCTTAAGAGTTTGATATAAGCGAAGGTTAGGTGGGATTGGTGGTTGAATGTTGGGTAAGGTGCTTGCAACCTTGTTTCAACTTTTGTTTGTTCGTGCTACTCATTTTCGATCGAGTTTACGGTGAGTAGATTCCCAGTCTCACCTAGGTTCGCGGGAATGACGGGAAGAGAGCGCTAAGCGAACAGCGTCATTCTGAAGGAGCCTAAGCGAGTATTCAGAATCTACTTTCAGTGTGTTGTTATGTTGCGTTGTGAATTGAATTATCCGCGAGCACAGAACCAGTTCCTCCCTTTTGAGCTCTGCGTGTTGAGAGCTTCGGAGTTTGATACAAGGGGAGGTTAGGTGGGGTTGCTGGTTTGAGGTTGAATGTTGGGTAAGGTGCTTGCAACCTTGTTTCAACTTTTGTTTGTTCGTGCTACTCATTTTCGATCGAGTTTACGGTGAGTAGATTCCGAGTCTCACCTAGGTTCGCGGGAATGACGGGGAGAGAACGATAAACGAACAGCGTCATTCTGCAAGAGCCTAAGCGAGTATTCAGAATCTATTCGCAGCGCGTTGTGATGCTGGTGGAGTGAACTGAATTATCCGTGATTGTAGAGCCATTCCCTCCAGTTTGAACTCGGAGCGCTGAGAGATTTGCTTACACCTCTCCCCAAACCAAAAAAGCCAGCAGTTAATATCTGCTGGCAAAGTCTTTGGGCTTCTAGGTTTTTTGATTGTATTTCTTGTTACTCATCGCTGTCACGGTGCCCCGATTGGTTTTCCGGGGAAGAAAACACAGCACCGTGCGCTTTGTGCTCAAGAAATTGGAGATTAACCTTGCTTACGGATTAGGTAGTCAAATGCGCCTAAGCTTGCTTTTGCACCTTCACCCATCGCAATGATGATCTGTTTGTAAGGAACGGTTGTTGCGTCACCAGCTGCGAAGACACCTTCTAGGCTAGTATCGCCACGGCTACCGACTTCAATTTCGCCACGCTCAGATAGCGCTACTTCTGAATCTTTTAGCCATTCAGTGTTCGGTACTAGGCCGATTTGAACAAAGATACCTGACAGTTCAATCTCTTTGATTTCATCTGTGTTGCGGTCTTTGTACTTCAAGCTTGTTACGCGAGTACCGTCACCCACTACTTCTGTTGTTTGCGCCATCGTGATGATGTCTACGTTTGGTAGTGAGTTCGCTTTGTCGATAAGTACTTGGTCTGCGCGAAGTACGTCTGCGAATTCAAGAACCGTTACGTGTTCTACGATACCAGCAAGGTCGATAGCTGCTTCGATGCCAGAGTTACCACCACCGATAACCGCAGTTTTCTTGCCTTTGAACAGTGGACCGTCACAGTGTGGGCAGTACGCGACACCTTTGTTGCGGTACTCTTGCTCACCCGGAACGTTCATTTCACGCCAGCGTGCGCCAGGGCTTAGGATGACACTCTTACTCTTCAGCGTTGCGCCGCTTTCAAGTTGGATGTGAATCAAACCATCTTCTGTGTGTGCTGCGCCCATTAGCTTCTCAGCTTGTTGCTCAGTCACGACGTCTACGTCGTATTCTTTTAGGTGTTCTGCTAGGTCTGTTGCTAGTTTTGGACCTTCAGTACGTTTTACTGAAATGAAGTTCTCGATTGCCATGGTGTCCATAACCTGACCACCAAAACGCTTAGCAACAACGCCAGTACGAATACCTTTACGAGCAGCGTATAGTGCAGCTGCGCTACCACCAGGACCACCGCCGACAACAAGTACATCGTATGGGTCTTTTTCGCTCAGTGCTTTTGCCGCTTTCTCGCTCGCGCCGTCATCCACTTTGTTTAGGATTTCAGTCAGAGACATACGGCCTTGACCGAATAGCTCACCGTTCACGAATACACTTGGTACGGCCATGATGTCGCGTTGTTTCACTTCATCTTGGAACAAGCCACCGTCGATCATGGTTGCTTTTACTTTCGGGTTGATCGCCGCCATCATGTTGAACGCTTGAACCACGTCCGGACAGTTTTGGCACGACAGTGAAATGAAGATTTCTACGTCTAGATCTTTGTCTAGTGCTGCGATTTGCTCAATCACTTCTGGTTCTAGTTTGATTGGGTGACCGCCAGAGTGAAGCAGTGCCAAAACTAGAGAGGTAAATTCGTGACCCATTGGCAAGCCTGCAAAGCGTAGTGCTGTGCCTTTTGCTGGGTTAGTTACCGCCATCACTGGTTTACGTGCGCTTGCGTTGTCGTCACGTTCAACAGTGATTAGGTCGCTCATCTCTGCGATTTGGTTCGCTAGAGACAAAATGTCATTCGATGCTTTGCTTTCATCTAGACTAACCACTAAACGAACTTCTTCTTTTACATTAGCCAGATATTGTTTGAGTTGTTGTTGGATCGCTTGGTCTAACATAGTTGTTACTACCTTAATTAAATAGTTACCAATCAAAACAAGTATTTGTTCATTCTTGCTAGCTAAAATCGTTGATAACTGCGTTATAGATTTTGTAGTTAGAGTAACTAGCTATCGAAAATCTATGCCTGGTTCTAAACGATTTTTTCTACGCAATTACTGCACACCTACTTATTCAGATAGGTAATAAAAAGTGGTTACTGTAGATAAAACCTGAGGGGGAGAGAGCAAATCAGGCAGAAGGTCGTCAAGGTATCTAACCTGAAGTGCTCTCTAATTCAGTTCTAATCAGAAAAAGGAAATCGGAACTGATTAGAACTTAAATTTCAGTGGCTTAGATTTTGCCAACTAGGTCTAGTGATGGAGCTAGTGTCTCTTCACCTTCTTTCCATTTTGCTGGGCAAACTTCGCCTGGGTGTGCTGCTACGTATTGAGCTGCTTTCACTTTGCGTAGTAGGTCTTCTGCGTCACGACCGATACCTTCAGCAGTGATTTCCATTGCTTGGATAGTACCTTCGGGGTCGATTAGGAACGTTGCACGGTCTGCAAGACCTTGACCTTCACGCATCACACCGAAGTTGTTTGTGATGTTGCCTGTTTGGTCGCCAAGCATGTAGTACTGAATCTTACCGATTGTGTCTGAGCTGTCGTGCCATGCTTTGTGAGTGAAGTGTGTGTCAGTTGATACTGAGTAAACTTCTACGCCACGTTTTTGTAGCTCTTCGTAGTGGTCTGCTAGGTCGCCCAGTTCTGTTGGACATACAAACGTAAAGTCTGCTGGGTAGAAGAAGAATACTGCCCATTTACCTAGGACGTCTTGTTCTGTTACTTCAACGAATTCGCCGTTTTTGTACGCTGTAGCTGCAAATGGTTTGATTTGAGTATTAATCATAATTTACTTTCCTTTGAATGTTTTAAGCTGAGCTGTTGTTGCTTTCGGAAAGTATATTCTCATCGGAGTGTGTTTAAGGAAAATCGCTTATAACTATCCTATTGATAGCCATTTCCTATTTCACTTGATAGGGAAATCCGATGTAAGTGAGTTTGCATTGATAAGTTTTATTGAAGATGAAGGCAGATTAGCAATAGAGAATACCGATGATTACTTTGAGTAGATCTTCTCGCTAAGATCGAAGGAGCCTGCATCTCGGCAGGCTCTTTCTAATAGGAAGTGGTGAAGCGGATGCTTCTATCTTGTTAGCTCAGATTTTCGAGCACTTTGCCGCACAGTTTCTTCAGCATGATCATTTCATCCAGCTCTAATGTGATTTTACACATCATGGCGTTTGGCACCGACTTAGCTTGTTCTTTAAGTTTACGACCTTGCTCTGTTAGGTTGAGTACGCGAACGCGTTCATCGGTTTCACTTCGGCCGCGCTCCACATAGCCTTTTGCTTCTAAGCGTTTAAGCAGCGGCGTGAGTGTGCCTGAGTCCAAATGCAGTTGAGACCCCAATTCTTTTACGCTGGCACCGTCTTTTTCCCATAGCACCATCATCACTAAGTACTGCGAATAAGTCAGATCAAGCTCGTCCAACAACGGGCGGTAAGCTCGGCTCACTGCGTTTGCAGCGCTGTAGAGCGGGAAGCAAACTTGGTTTTCGAGTAAGAGTTTATCGTCGTCGGTCATGGTGTTGTCGGTGTAACACTGGCTCATTGGCGTTGCCTACCTGCTC
>NZ_WXWS01000548.1:0-7328 GCF_009904715.1 Vibrio sp. V42_P2S4T144
TTGCTTTGATGTCTTTCTTCTTCATCTGAGCCGTTTCAGAACGAGTCAGTTGTGTTTTTTCGTGAAATTCATCGATTGATATAGTTTCTTCGATAAACGATTTGTGTCTACTGTATGTCTTTCTAGATTTTGCATCACCGAGTACATCATCCCACCATTGCTTGTCGCTGAACGACATCGTTTCGTTTATCTCTTTCGCATTGGTTAACATCTTGAACATACGCAAAATCGAAGCATCAGTCTCGTTAGCAATTTCGCTCATATGTTCACGTACAGTGATGAATTCATCTAAGAAGCTGCGAGACGAATCAATGAACTGTTCTTTAGTCAATACTACGCCGTTATCGAACGCCTTTTTTAGTGCGTTAGCGTATTTCTTAACGTGTGATGCCAAATCGATTAACTCTTGCTTAGTCATACACTCGATCCAAAGTAATGTTGATTTGGTCAAGTGTTGGTATGCTGTATCCCAACCGATGTTCAGATTAAGTAAATCCCATCGCTCGATGAATGCATCCATTTTTGAGACAGCTACTTCAGCATGTACTCGCAAGCACTTAGCTCGACGTTTGATTTCTTTCACAATGTTCTCGTACTTCTCGATGAACTTACCGATGTTCTCGTGGTACTCACGGAATACGTCTAGCAAAATGGCTTTCGTGATACCGACTTGACGCAAAGAATCACCTTTCGGTGCTTCAAATATATCTGAGATTTCAAAGTTACCTACTCGCTTTACTTCATCAAGTACGTGCATACCGTAACCAGTCTTTTTACACAGAGTGATTTCAATACAACGCTTGTACACTGCTTCGCGATGACGTTCGTTAGTGATCAGATTAGTGACCTGCGGGATACCCCATCTTTCACGAATCACGGCTGAGTTGAACTCTTCACCGTGACAATCAGCAACTATCGAATTAACGTATTCGTCAGTTAGTGCGTTCTCACCCTGCCCCACGACCAAATCGAACGAACCAAGTTCAGGGTTACGACATCTACCGAACTGTTGCGAAATCTTTTCTGGTGCATCTTGGACACAAACGATACGAACTGCATCATTGATGTTGATACCTTCTTCTAGCGCACACGTTGTAAGTACAACTTGTACGTCCATTGATGCAATCATTGATGTATTAGCCAGTTCAGAAAATTTACTGTTTTTGTCTTTAACTGAAGCCGAGTTCACGACTTCGCACGTCACACCGTTTTTACGCAGATATTCAGCGATATTGGTATTCGTCTTGTGATTGTTATTGAAGAACAGCACTGGCTTGTCCAAATCTTCTTGAATAATGTCAGCTAACATACGAGCACTAATACCGTTGTATGAACCTTCTTCACGTGACGCTTCAGGCATGAATACACGTAGTTCTTTTTTTGGTACTTGTTTCTCGATTTCAACAACGGTATCGAAATCAAACGGAGATAGATTCATTTTGAATGTACCGCTATAGCAGTACACTGGCATAAATTTCGATAATTCAACGATTTTCTTGTATAGACCGTCGATAGTTTCAGCGCGATACCCTGCATCGTAAATCAGATGAACTTCGTCAACGTGAATGCGGCTGTACGTGCGTTTAAGCTCTTCTAAGTCTTTCTCGACAAAGTGTTCAAGTTGCTCAGTAATCAAGTTGTGACCAGCGTTAGAAGCGTCGAATTCTTGTTGTCGCTTGATGGACTTCATGCTGAATATCACTAAGTCGCCATGAGTATCACTTGCATGTGATTGGAAGAATGTTTTCCCGACTCCCATATGCGCTCGAATTAGGTGAATGCCGTTTGATGTTGGTAGTTCATTTGCTACGTGCGACAGAAAGCGACGTTGTTCGTTATTCGAATCTAGTTTTATTGTTACTTTTTCCATTCGAGCCCTTCTCAGCTTCTTTAATTAAAATTTTGATAACGTAGGTAGTGATTGATTCATTGTCTGGCTTGCTCTCGTATAGATTCGCGATTCGAGACTCTGGTTCTTTGATTCTTGCTGTCTTCTCTCTCATAAGAATTCTCCAAGTGGGTTGTGACGATTCAGAACAAACTTGCTCAACGGTCTGCCGCTCTTGATCCAAGTTTGCTCGATATCTATAGCTGAACGTCGAGCACATGATTCAGTGAATGAACTGCCAAGACTCTTGAACCATCGTTCGACTTCGAATGCGTTGCACCCAGATTTGAACAACTCCATACCCAAGATGAACAATCCACGATGACGCTCGCCTTTTCTGTCGTGATTACGTCTGAAGTCTGAAATTGCTTTATTGATTGCTATGTCTTTCTTATGTTCGTTTATCGAATCGCTGTACTTGTCGTACATCTTCTGAGCTTCAGCACGCTCTTCGTCTTCTTTCTTTTTAAGTTCAAGCCATTCGTCGTGAATTCGTGAACTGATAGCAATCGTGTCTGCGTCTTCGTTGTAATAAGCATTCGAATCGTATGACAGATTACATAATCGATTTGAGTTCGAAGTGTTGTCGTCTAGTGTGATATCTAGAAGCTTTTCAAACAGCTTTCTGAACTTCTCGTATTTAAATCGGTATTCTGTGTTGTCTTTCGTTTTCAAGTCAGTCTTTATCGCGAACTTCACACCGTAGTTCGGTGATACGAAACTAAGCAGTAGTTTGTTACCTAGTTTTGATTTGATTCTCTCCACCAGCTCTGCGCTGTATTCTTCAGATTTGATGTCGTCGAAGTCGAACAACATGATTCCCGTTGATTCGCGCAAATCATCAATTTTTCTGCCGTTCTCGTATACGCCGTAAAAGCAGAATGTCGGTAAGTTTGTTTTCTTATAGTTGTTTCTCACGAACCCGCTAGGGAGTTCTCGAAGAGTGTTCACACGTGTACGCATGAACTCAGTTTTTAAAAGAGCTACCACTTTCGATAGCTCTACATGTTTGGGATTCGTATCTACGTTTGAATTGAAAAGAGTCACTTTCATTTATCTACCTGCCGTTGATGCGTCTGATGTATTGAATGCCTCTAGAGCACGTTGAATACGTTCTGATTCAATACTGTCGTTCGTATACTCTCGCTCGGTGTTCACGTTGTAACGTTCTCTTAACTGTTCGATTGCTTCTTCTAGTCTGGTCTTTTTGGTCATTACAATTTCCCTTCATTTTCAGCTTCTTTAAGAATTTGTTGAATGCGTTGTCTGCATACTGTTAACCCAAGTTCTTTGATGATTGCAGTCGCTGGTATGTATTTGTTTTCTTTCTTCTTTTGAATGATTGTTCGCTTCATTTCATCTGACAGTTTCATTGATGTCTCTCTTGTCGTGTGACTATTCAAGTGTTCTAAAAAATGCGCTGAGTGCGCTTCGTTTCTGTTCTTACACTTGTATTTAGAGAAGCAGTTTTGACGATTGACTAAGATAATGTTCAAAAAATAAGCAAGCGCACTAAATAAGACTTAAACCATTGATATATATGTAATTAAAAAAACAAAAAAATTTCAGACATTTTGATTATCTATTGGTTTTGAGTGGTGGTTAGGTTAAAGTTATATGCAACAAAACAAACTGACTGCTATGTATATGATCACTTCTCTATATAAGTATTTCCCTTCTCGACCAGTGTTCTTCGATAACTTTTTAATACGTGCAACTACTGGTCGAGCACTAAATGACCCTTTCGAGGTGAACCCGAGTGATGACTACTGGGTAGATTTGTTTATGGTGTTAGAGAGGGAGCTAAGTCGAGAAGAGGTACAGAATAAGCTCTCTGTTATGATTGAATTGGAACAGCGTGAGTATGACTTCGGGATTGGTTTGTATAAGAGATATGGGATTGTCAGTTTAACTGAAACACGTGATAACTTGTTGATGTGGTCACACTATGCAGACGAGCACAAGGGGTTTGTTGTCGAGTTTGATATCACACATGACTTTTTCACTAAAATGCATAGTGATGGGAATGACATGGTCGGAGAGGTTAGTAGGGTTTATTATCGAAAACAGAGAACGAATAAGCTAAGCAATTATTTAGAACCGTATTTTGTTAAGTCTGATGAATGGCAATACGAAAAAGAACATAGATTATTGTTACCTATCAGCAAAGCGGACCGTTATTTAATTAGTAATCAGAACGACTTGGAAGATATTCTAGAATGTTACCCTAATGCTGTTAGTGACAATGAGACGAGCAAAAATTCATCGCTGAAAGAGATAAGTAATAGCGAAGGACCTGGATTGTCATTTGAATACCCTTCTGTTATGTGTATGTTTAAAGTTCCTAAAGAAGCAATTAAGTCCATTACATTCGGTTGTAATTGCCCTATTGCTATTATTACCGAAATTAAAGGAAAGTTGTACGAACAAGGCTTGGAAGATGTAACACTCTATCGTGCTTTACGAGATTCATCAGATTTCAAATTAAACTTCAACGAGGTTGATTATTAAAAGTGTTCTTCGCGAGTACCCATGTTTCGTTGCCAAACTTAATGATCGGGTACTGAATCGAGATATAGACTTCATAGCCACATCTAGAGCATTTGTGCGGGTATTGCTTGGTTTGATACGGTGATAGCACTTCCCTAGAATCGTCATAACGAAAGACACCGCGTTCGCATTGCTCGCATGTCATTTCAACTACTTCGGCTTTGATTTGCTTAGATCTGGTGTGCTCACGTGATTTCATAGTCAATACCTCTTGTGATATTGCCATGATAACAAATGCTGTATATTTGTACAGTTCGATAATAAAGCCCCGTTTAAGGGGCTGTCGTTTCTTCGTCTGAGTCGTTACTAGCAAAAGCAAGTAGCCCGCTTTTATCTTCAACTGGGTTCAGTTTTCGTGATACGCGCTCATAATGGTCTTGTGATAAAGATTTCTGGTATTCATAGATACCATTTGAAAAATACACACAAGCTACATTATCGCCTGCATCTTTTGGACGTCCAACGTGTACGGTGTAATCGCTTGGTACTAAGTCAGTAGGATCAACTTCGAATTCAACGTAGCTATCGATTTCACATAGTTCTTGCTCAACTTCAAGCATGGAACTGTAAATCGTCTTGATTAGTTCGTCAGTCGCTTTGATGTCTGTTTTGAACGTATGCGTTTCTTCTACCCCATCGACTAATAGATCTAATGTCCCACCTTTGATTACAACTTGTTTACTGTGTTCTCGTTTAGGTTTCGTTAATTTGACCGATTTCAGATAAACTCGTTGATCATTAGCACATAGATTACCGCGCATCTTTCGTGCCATTTTGAGATCATCTTTTGTTATCTCACAAATGTAATCATCGTCAGCATCTTTGAGTAAATTGTACCCGTATTTCAATTCACCACGTTCGATAAGACGACAATTGACTTTGTAAGTGTTTTCATCGATATCGAAATAGATCGCTTGATCATGCTCGACAAACCTACCCTGTGCTTGAGTTCGCCTATGACGTGAGCGTTTACCGAAGCCAAGACCTAGAATTTGCTTACAAACACTATCGAACTCGTTGATTACGTACTCGCCGTGCTCTAAGCCGTGTTCGTAATAAACTTTTAGAGCGAATAGAATGCTACTGTCGGTTACTCGTTGACGTGAAGGTCTCTTGTAGAATTCTAGATATCCGTCGTTGGCTATGAACTTTTCGAATTTGTGCTTACATACAACTTTCGCTAGTTCTTCTGTTATGAGCACTTTTGTCCCTCGAATTCTCTGAATGTGTATTCTTGTGTAAATATGCCAAGTTCCGTCTCGTATTTGATCACATTATTCTCAGCATCGACTTTGCCTAAACATGGAGTGAATACTTGGTTCCCGTTAGATAACCGAAAGTTTTTACCCATTAGAAGCTTCACTAAATCTGGAAAGTCAGGCAGTACGTAGTGTCCATCTGGCATACCTATTTCGCCGTGAAATTCTACTTCGATGTTTATTGTTGCGTAATCGTCACTCAAATACGTGTTATCAAGAATGAGCGTATTGCCGCGAACATCGAAAATGTGAATATCGTGTTTGATGATGAAATCAGCTAATTTACTCGTTATCAGCATATCTATACCTTGTACTTGCCAGCGGGTAATTCGTTTACATTGTTCTCTTCGCCTATCGCCCAATCAGGTTTCGGCTCTTTTGAGTCTTTGTAAACAATATCCCATTTTTCATCGATACCTTTTCGGCCACCAAGAAACTTAGCGTAAGCGACGCGGTACTTGTTGATCTCACCCGACAAGTACAGATCACGCCACGGCTCTTTCTTGAGCGTATTTGCGTTAATTGTTCTCAAGATATGATCTTCGTAATAAAACATCGGGTCTTGTGGCTGTTTTGGTGTTTCTGGGTTCAGTTCTGTAACTTGATTCTCTTTAGCGATTCGAATGCCGAACGCTTCAGCTATCTGATCGTTTGTAATTCGACATTTCGCAGCATCGATTTTGAACTGTTTGATTACGTCTGTTTGTGCTTGTTTAAGATATTCTTCGCACTTTGTCTTTGCATCTAGCATTTCCGATTCATATTTCTTAAATAGGTCTAGTGCGCTCAATTCAGACTGTGTGTTCTCTTCTTTTACTTCCATTTGATTCCCTTTGATTCGAACCTGAAAAAAGCAGCCCGTAGGCTGCTTGTATAGTATCGCGTAGCTTACTTGCAGTTGTTCACTAGCATTTTCTCAATTTCTTTGGCATTTGCCTCAGCGTCGCGCAATTGCTCAGTAGTTGATTCAAACAAGTTTTCTTTGTTAGGTGCGAAATGTCTCATGAGTTTTGCGCGCTCAATTTGCTTATCGACGTATGCTGCAACTTCGCCTTCGATGTAAGGGCGATATAGCGTTTCGAGTAGTTCAGGGCAAGTTTTGTCGAGAATATGCATAACATCATCACACAAACCAGTCTCTTTATGAGCGTAAGAATAAGCCAAATAATCTTCTTCTGCTTCTTCGTCATAGACGACTTCGTGAGTCTCGCCGACTATGTTCAAAATGCGACTTGTTTGTCTCGATACATCGAATTCTTTTTGAATGATATCTGTATCATCTTCTTCTCCTTCGTCAAGACGACTTGTAACCGCGTTGCTAATATCAATTAGCTCATCGAATAAGCACCCGTATACGTGAGTGAACTCGGAATCTGTATTCGCATCTTCAGCCGTAAGAAACACAAACCCATTGTGTATTACAGCATCAATACCGTAAGTGTCTTTGAGCGCCTTCTGAAACGCTGCTGTGATTTCTTCGTTATTATTGTTGAAGATATCGTCCGAGTAATCGATATCTGTTTTTTCTAGTTCAGATAGAGCTTCTTCGTATGCCTCGTGTGGTTGGTAATTCATTTGCTTCCCTTGTGTGTTATTAAGCCAACTATCGATAACAATCGATTGTCGTGATA
>NZ_WXWS01000613.1:0-7328 GCF_009904715.1 Vibrio sp. V42_P2S4T144
GAATTCATGAGTTTATTTCTGTTGAAATGATGGAAAAATCAGTACTCGTTATTGTCAAAATTGCTGAGCTCACTGCGAAAAAACACAGTTAAAAGACTACGTCGAGACCTCTTGCAGATTTAATAACAAAATAGCCCAGATCTCTCTGGGCTATTTAAATATTAAGATGGAATACTAGCGCACGTCTTTGTCTTCAATTTCAATGTCTTCTAGCGGTAACCAGTCGACTTTCACACCCGCTTGGTCGAACATATCTTGACTGACTTGGATTTTATCTCCCCAGCGAGATAAAAAGTCTTCAGACTGCTCAGGGCAGTGTACGTGTGAGATCCCTGTTTGAATGATCTTTGCCGCGCAGTTAGGGCAAGGAAAATGCGTTACCCAAATATCACATCCGTCTAAGTCACGTTTTGAGAACAAAATTGCGTTCTCTTCCGCGTGCAGTGTTTTAAGGTATTTCAACTCGCGCTCATCGGTGTCGACACTGTCAGAAACACCATGCGGATAGCCATTAAATCCAACAGATACAATGCGATTCTGTTTAGTAATAACGGCACCGACTTGTGTTGATGGGTCCTTACTCCAAGACGCCACTAGTTCTGCCATCTGGTAAAAGCGTTTCGCCCATTTAGAAATCATAGTCATCCTCTCTGTCGAAGGCGTTGAATTAATTGAATGATAACCCATTTATATTAAAAAAATAGTCAAAATCGGGGTCTTGAGTATGAAGGCGTCACTTTTTACCTTTTTAGCCACAAAACGTTCTTATCTTGAGCACTGAATCTCACTTTACGCCCGAATACAATACTCCCGTTAGTGTTTCCAAGCACACGCTAAAATTCGCGATCTCCTAAGGCGTATATTAAATAGTTATGATTGAGTTGTATGTATATTGCTCATTGAATACCACTGTTAACTAAATTACTTTATTTTCCTTTTGTTTCTCATGTTTACATTTAGAAACACCTTGGGCGCTTTTCAGTGAAGTTTTCAGTGGCAGCAAGGAGTAAGGTTGATAGGAATTCAACAATATCCTGTTCTATAAAGACGGTAAATACATGCAAAAGAAACCACTTGTCGCACTAATGGCGGCTACAGCAATCCTCGCTGGATGCGGGGAAGCTAATAATGCCCAAACGAAAGGTCAAGCGCCTCTCGTAGTGACTCAGGATGTCACGGTTATCGACTACCAACCGAGCAAGTCTTATATCGGTCGCATTGAAGCAGTAGAAGATACCAATATTACCGCGCAGATTTCTGGCTACTTAAAAGCTCGTCACTTTGAAGAGGGGCAAATGGTAGAAAAAGGGCAGCTCCTTTACTCTATCGAGCCATCTTCTTTTGAAGCCCAAGTCGCGAGTGCTAAAGCCGCACTTGCACAAGCTAAAGCGGCGCTAAAAAAAGCCGAATTAGATCATACTCGAGGTAAAAACTTGTTGCCTCGCGGTAGTATCTCTCAATCTGAGTTTGATGCTTTAACTGCGGCACTTCTTGGTGCGAGAGCAGAGCTAGAAGCGGCAAATGCTCAACTTAAACTTGCTGAAGTTAACCTTTCCTATACTCAAATCCGAGCACCTTTTAGCGGACGTATTAGTGATACCAAAGTTAGTACGGGTGATCTGGTTTCTCCATCATCTGGCGTGCTGACAACTCTGGTGAGTTTAGATCCAGTTCATACCTCATTTAGTGTGAGTGAGCGTGAGCGTTTAGCTATGGGTATGGATCAAGTAAAAGGTGATGGCTCGGCTGAATCAAACCGCGTTGAAGTTCAGCTTGAACTGGAAAATGGACAGTTTTTTGAGCATCTAGGTAAGCTTGATTTCTTAGGTAATCGTATTGACACCAAAACGGGTACGATTGCTATGCGCGCGCTAGTGCCAAACCCAGAGCAGAAGTTACTTCCGGGTCAACACATCAAAGTGAACTTGAGAGATAAGAACACGAAAGACGTTATTGTTATCCCACGACGTGCCGTACAGACTGACTTAGAAGGTGACTTTGTGATGGTGATGGCTGAGGGAAGTGTGGCAGAGCGTCGTAACGTCGAGCTTGGCCCTCAGGTTGAACAAGGCATTATCATTCGAGAAGGGCTCGATCAGGAAGATACGGTTATTACACAAGGCCTACAACGTGTGCGTAATGGTGTAGAAGTGCGCCTTCAAGCACCTGCTGAAGATAAGCAGTAGGGGGCACTATGTTAAGTCGTTTCTTTATTCAGAGACCTAAATTCGCGCTGGTTATTTCGATCATATTAACGCTAGCCGGCGCGATCTCACTGGCGATTTTGCCAGTGGCTGAGTACCCACAGATAAGCCCGCCATCAGTAAGCGTTTCGGCTTACTACACTGGCGCGAGTGCGGAAGTTGTCGAGCAGGCCATTGCGGACCCCATAGAGACCTCAGTCAACGGCGTTGAGGATATGATATACATGTCTTCAAAGAGCGCGAACGATGGCTCTTACAGCCTAAACGTCACGTTCGATGTTGGCACCGATCCAGATATGGCGCAAGTTAACGTGCAAAACCGCGTGTCACAGATTGAGTCAAAACTGCCTCAAGAAGTTCGCATGGTTGGTGTGACGGTGAAAAAGCGTTCACCTGACTTGCTGATGGTACTTAACTTCTATTCACCTGATGGCAAATACGATGATCAGTTCTTGATTAACTACATTAACTTGAATGTAAAAGATCAGTTGGCTCGTGCGAAAGGTATCAGTGAAGTTAACGTGATTGGTGGTGGCGAATACGCAATGCGTGTTTGGTTAGATCCTGAAAAAATGGCCAACCTTAAGCTAACCACGTCAGACGTATACGCCGCTTTGGCTGAACAGAACGTTCAAGTTGCGGCAGGGCGTGTAGGTGCAGCACCATACAACAATCCGCAAGAAGTTCAGTTTAACCTTGTGACCAAAGGTCGCTTGGAAAGCGTGAGTGAGTTTGAGAACGTAGTCCTTCGAGCTAATCCCAATGGCTCTACGGTTTATCTGAAAGATGTTGCTCGCGTTGAACTAGGCAAAAAGTTCTACGATGGTAACGGTAAGTTCCGTGGCCAGGACGCGTCAATCGTTGCGTTGTCTCTTCAATCGGATGCGAATGCGTTAGAAAGTGGTCAGGCCGTCATGGAGCTCCTTGAGGGCTTGAGCAAAAACTTCCCAGAGGGAATGGAATACGAGACCAGCTACGATACAACCGTGTTCGTATCTGAATCGATCAAAGGGGTAGTAAAAACACTGATTGAAGCGATTCTATTGGTGATCGCTGTAACTTACTTGTTCTTGGGTAGTGCGCGTGCAACGTTGATTCCTGTTGTCGCGATCCCCGTTTCTCTGATTGGTACGTTTGCCATCATGCAGGCAACGGGCTTCACCATTAATACGGTTACTTTGTTTGGCTTGATCCTTGCGATTGGTATCGTGGTGGACGATGCGATTCTGGTTATCGAAAACGTCGATACTACCATGGCGAAAGACCCAACCATTTCACCGCGTAAAGCGACGTTGCTAGCGATGAAAGAAGTAACGGGACCAATCATCACGTCGACCTTGGTTCTACTTGCGGTATTCATACCCGTCGCCATGCTGCCAGGTATCACCGGTATCATGTATCGCCAGTTCGCTTTGACCATCTGTATTTCGGTTGTTATTTCATCCATCAATGCATTGACGCTGTCTCCAGCACTTTGTTCTCTGGTATTGAAGCAGGGTGGGGGCAATACCGCTAACTGGTTCCAGGCTTTCAACCGAGGCTTAGAGCGCATCACTACGCGTTATGGCCAGATCGCTGGTTTCTTGGTGAAGAAGTCTTTACTGCTCGTGACGTTCTTTATAGTTGCTATCGCAGCGGTCACTTTCTTTGCGAAAACCACCTCTACAGCGTTTGTTCCTCAAGAAGATAAAGGCATTTTGCTGGTTAACGTACAGCTACCAGATTCAGCCTCTTTATCACGTACTGAAGAAGTCACCAATGATTTAATGAAAATGATCGGTGAAGAACCTGGTGTGGATGGTGTGACGGTTGCGAATGGTTACTCGTTTATGACAGGCGCAGCAGCATCAAACGGTGCTTCTGTATTTATCAAATTGCATGATTGGGATACTCGTAACTCGCTGCAAGGAGAGCACTCTGCTAATGCTATCGCGGCACGTATTAACGGGCGAGCGGCGACAGAGTTACCTCAAGCGGTTGTTTTTGCGATGGGACCACCGGCGGTTCC
The DNA here is from genome assembly GCF_009904715.1 of Vibrio sp. V42_P2S4T144. Classification (NCBI taxonomy): domain Bacteria; kingdom Pseudomonadati; phylum Pseudomonadota; class Gammaproteobacteria; order Vibrionales; family Vibrionaceae; genus Vibrio; species Vibrio sp. V42_P2S4T144. The sequence continues at coordinate 4,213 of NZ_WXWS01000613.1, forward strand.
AGGTATGGGCGCTGCGTCTGGTTTTGAGTTTGTGCTTGAAGACACGCTAGGGCGAAGTCGTACCGACTTGTCGATGGTCATGGGAGAAATGATCCAAGCGGCTAACCAAGCGCCTGAAATTGCCTACACGTTTAGCACGTTCCGCGCGAATGTTCCGCACTACTACGTTGATATCGATCGTGAGAAAGCGCAGCAATTAGGTATTTCGCTGTCGTCTATTTTCCAAACCTTGCAAGGCAACTTAGGTTCGCTTTATGTGAATGACTTCACCATGTTTGGTAAGAACTTCCGCGTAACCATGCAAGCTGATAGCCAGCACCGTAGCAGCATGGAAGATCTAGAGCGTTTCCATGTTCGTTCTTCGAACGGTGATATGGTTCCGTTAAGTACGCTAGTGAGCTACGAGCAAGTGTTTGAGCCTGATGTGGCGTGGCGTTACAACATGTACCGCAGTGCTATCATTCAAGGCCAACCAGCACCGGGTTACTCTAGTGGTGATGCGATTGCCGCAATGGAACGCGTTGCTGCTGAAGTTCTTCCACAAGGGTACACGTATGAATGGACAGGTATGGCTTATCAGGAAGTGCTCGCGGGTAACCAAGCCATTTATGCGTTTGCGCTGGCTTTGATCTTCATTTACTTGTTTATGGTGGCTCAGTATGAGAGTTGGAGTATTCCACTGGCTATTATTTTGGTGGTCCCAGTAGCAACGTTAGGTTCCTTCCTTGCGTTGAATCTAACTGGCACGCCGCTTAACTTGTATGCCCAAATTGGTCTTGTCTTGCTCATAGCCTTGGCGGCGAAAAACGCAATTTTGATTGTGGAGTTCGCCAAGCAAGAGCGAGAAGAAAAAGATGCTGATATCGATAGTGCAGCGGTTAAAGGAGGCACGTTACGTTTCCGCGCTGTGAATATGACATCCTGGTCATTTATCCTGGGTATCTTCCCGCTTATCTTTGCCGCTAGTGCGGGGCACGTCAGTCAAAACTCACTCGGCGTGTCGCTGATTGGTGGTCTATTGTGTGTGCTTCTAGCAGGTACATTCTTGATCCCAGGCTTCTACGCCCTGGTGCAAAGACAGCGTGAGAAAGTTCATGGCGGCAACACCAAGCTGGTTCCTCTTGATGATGAATAATCACATCCGAAGTGCGCAGTAAGCACGAAGTGACAATTGAAAAAAAGCCCGAAGCAATGATTGCCTCGGGCTTTCTATTTTGAAAAGGGTTATTTTAGCGCAGTTTTGAATTGTGCAACAGCTTCATCCATATCATGAGCTTGAGCAGAGACAGAGTTGACTTCATGCAAGCATTCCTGAGCGGATTGCATGTTATTCTCAGATATTGCGTTTAGCTCGGTGATTGAACCGCTAACTTGGTTCATCACGATACCTTGTTCTTCAATTGCTGAAGCTATGCGCTCCGAATTACCTTGAATTGAATGCATGTCAGTGATGATCTGTTGCAGGCTAGAATCCAGTTTTTCAGAAGCATTAAGTGTTTGTTGCCCTTGATCGTTACATTGATCAATATCAGCAACAACTGTAGACATTTGAGTTTGAATATCTGCAACTACCCGCGTGATTTCCTCTGTGGATTGATGAGTTCGGCTAGCTAGGGCGCGTACTTCATCGGCAACAACTGCAAACCCGCGGCCTTGTTCGCCTGCTCGCGCGGCTTCAATTGCTGCGTTGAGAGCTAGTAGGTTGGTTTGCTCTGCAATCTCTTGGATGATGTTCACGGCACCACCAATTTTATCTACATGCTGATTCAGCGAGCCAATCGACTGCTGGCTGTTTGATAAAATCGTGGTTAGTTGACCGATGTTGGTTACCGTCGCCTCAACAACTCCTCGACCTTGTTCGGCATTATTCGCTGCCTGATGTACGCCTTCTACCGCAACTGATGTGCTTTCTGAGATTTCACCTATTGTGGCAACCATTTGCTGAACTGCCGTCGCCATTGATGCAGTGTGGTCAGTTTGAGTGTGGAATTGCTCCATAACGCCTTCTAACTCACGATGCATATTATCGGTACTTGCAGTGAGTTGCGCCGATTTTTCTTGGGTACTACTAATTAGATGCTCAAGCTTATCCAATAGGTCATTGAGGTGATGACTGATATCAAATAGCTCGTCTTGACCTTTCAAATCAGATCGAAGTCCCATGTTGTTCGTTTCGCTGATACTTCGAATGGTGCCAAGTAAGCTATTCACTCGCGTATTGATTGAACGTGAAATTTGCCAAATCAATGCGAAAATAACGACTAAGATCAGAGCTGTAATGACCTGCTTGATGGTCGACATTTGTTCATCACGTTGTGCGGCAGCAGAGCTAAGGGCTGTGGAAAAGGTTTCAAATTGCTCTTCTACGGCATGGGATAATGCGCGAGTTTCACCGAGTAGGCCTTTGTCATAAGCAACCCCAACAACTTGCTTTTGGGCCGCCAATTGCTTACCTGTTTTGATAAGCTCCGGAGCATATTGCCCCTCAAGCAAGTCACTATTGAATAGTCCTGCTTTTACCGCAGAGTCAAAACGGACTAATGCCAATAACTGCTGGTGGTCTGAACGTTGTTTTGCTTCTAATAGTGCTTGTTCGTAACCAGCGAGAAGCCCACTCTTTGAATCAAGCCCGTATCGTTGGTAAGCGCTGACCAGATTCTGAAAGCCCCTTTGGTATGCGAGCAAGTCTTGCTTAAATTGTTGACTGGAAGGTAATTCATTACTCTTGAGTATGTTCGCAAGCTCTTTTTCTGTGTCTATAAACTTGTCAACATTGGCGTCAAACTTATTTAGATATTTGTCATTACTACGTAGTAGGAAATCTTTTTCATTTCTGCGTAAGTTGAGTAAGCGTATTTCTAGATCACCAACGAGTTTGATGGCGTGATTAAGATCATTGCTCTTATTTTCAAAATGGGATGACGTACCCAAAAGGGCCACGATGCCTAAAATGGCGATAACTCCGAGGAAGTAGAGTTTTTGCCTAATAGTCATATTGTTGTTTCCTGAATAAGTAACTAAAAAGAGAAATCCAATGAGATTTCCAAGGGCTAGCAAACGTTGTTCAACTAACATGTCGAGAAAACGACATGCACTAATACAGCACTTTCTTACGT
>NZ_WXWS01000333.1:0-7326 GCF_009904715.1 Vibrio sp. V42_P2S4T144
ACATTCTTCTTCTATTATCTAATAACTCACAGGTCTAGGTTATTGCTCTTGGTTATTTATTTAATTGAGCTAACTAACAGTAGTATTTCCAACCATAAAATTATGGAGATGTATTATGAAAAACTGGATTAAGGTTGCCGTTGCAGCCATTGCACTGTCGGCAGCAACCGTACAAGCCGCTACTGAAGTCAAAGTTGGTATGTCAGGTCGCTACTTCCCGTTTACTTTTGTAAAGCAAGACAAGCTACAAGGCTTTGAAGTCGACATGTGGGATGAAATCGGTAAACGTAACGATTACAAAATCGAATACGTAACAGCCAACTTCTCTGGTTTATTTGGTCTTTTAGAAACTGGTCGTATCGATACGATCTCCAACCAAATCACCATGACTGATGAGCGTAAAGCTAAATACCTATTTGCTGACCCTTACGTTGTAGATGGCGCACAAATTACCGTGCGTAAAGGCAACGACAGCATCAAAGGTGTTGACGATCTTGCGGGCAAGACCGTTGCGGTGAACCTAGGCTCTAACTTTGAGCAACTGCTGCGTCAATACGACAAAGACGGCAAGATCAACATTAAAACGTACGACACAGGTATCGAACATGACGTGGCGCTCGGTCGTGCAGACGCGTTTGTAATGGATCGTCTTTCTGCGTTAGAGCTGATTAAGAAAACTGGCCTTCCTCTGGAATTGGCAGGCGAACCGTTTGAGACCATTCAAAACGCATGGCCTTTCGTTGACAACGAGAAAGGTCGTAAGCTGCAAGAAGAAGTAAACAAAGCACTGGCTGAGATGCGCGCAGATGGTACAGTAGAGAAAATTTCCGTGAAGTGGTTTGGCGCTGACATCACGAAATAAGAACTCTTTGTACTTTAGGCCGCAAAGTGGTATCACTCTCGGACTAAAATAAACTTACGTAAAGGTGGAACTTGTTTTCCACCTTTTCTTTTCTCTAGCCTTTAGGTAAGCCGTATGGGATTTGACTTTAATTACATGTTGGAACTGCTGCCGATATTGCTGAAATATCTTGGCACAACCATGGAAATGGCGACATGGGGATTGGTGTTTTCGCTGATTTTATCCGTCATTTTAGCCAATATTCGCGTATTTAAACTGCCAGTTCTGGATCAATTAAGCCAACTGTACATCAGCTTCTTCCGTGGCACCCCACTGTTGGTTCAGCTTTTCCTGCTCTATTACGGCTTACCGCAAATTTTTCCATTGATGGTCGGTATCGACGCCTTTTCAGCAGCGGTTATCGGTTTAACGCTGCACTTTGCCGCTTATATGGCGGAAAGTATTCGTGCCGCCATTATTGGCATTGATCGCAGCCAAATGGAAGCGAGCTTATCGGTCGGTATGACGACATCCCAAGCAATGCGCCGAGTGATTTTACCTCAAGCAACGCGTGTCGCACTGCCTTCATTGATGAACTATTTCATCGATATGATCAAGTCAACGTCTCTTGCTTTCACGCTTGGTGTGGCCGAAATCATGGCGAAAGCACAGATGGAAGCCTCATCAAGTTTCCGTTTCTTTGAAGCTTTCCTTGCGGTTGCTCTTATTTACTGGGGCGTGGTGGTGATTCTGACTCGCGTACAAATCTGGGCAGAAGCAAAACTGAATAAGGCGTACGTACGATGATTAAGTTAGAAAATATTCACAAACGTTTTGGTGAGACTGAAGTGCTGAAAGGCATCGACCTCGATATTAAGCAAGGTGAGATCATCGTGATTATCGGCTCAAGTGGTACGGGTAAATCAACCTTGCTGCGTACGGTGAACTTTCTAGAACAAGCAGATGAAGGTCGTATCACGATAGATGACATCTCCGTTGATACTCAAAAACACACTAAAGCCGAAGTATTAGCGCTGCGTCGTCGAACTGGCTTTGTGTTCCAAAACTATGCCCTGTTTGCCCACATGAATGCGCGCCAGAACATTGCCGAAGGTCTAGTGACCGTTCGAGGTTGGAAAAAAGCCGATGCTCTCAAACGAGCGCAACAAATTCTGGATGACATCGGCCTTGGGGATAAAGGCGATAGTTATCCAGCGTCATTATCTGGCGGCCAACAACAACGTGTGGGTATCGGCCGAGCGATGGCGCTGCAACCAGAACTGCTGTTGTTTGACGAACCAACTTCTGCGCTGGATCCTGAATGGGTCGGTGAAGTTCTCTCATTAATGAAGAAGTTAGCTAATCAGCATCAAACCATGCTGGTGGTGACGCACGAGATGCAATTCGCGAAAGAAGTCGCTGATAGAGTGATCTTCATGGCGGAAGGCAATATCGTTGAGCAAGGTTCTCCACAGGATATCTTCGATAATCCACAAGATCCTCGTTTGAAAAAATTCCTTAACCAAGTAGGAATAGAGTAACGATCAAGCATCAGGATCGATTGATCCTTGAGATTTTACTCACACTACGTATAATCGCCCGGCCGGAATTTCGTACTCATTGAGTCATTGACACATTATGTGAGTGTGATTACAATTCCGCCTCTTTGTTGAGAGGCGTCGGTTGTCCTTCTCTATATAAAGAGCTTCTTTATATAAGAAAGCAAATACCCACGCCGGGTTTAACAAGAACCTAAAACTACTGATCAGTAAAGGTAATTATCATGAAACGCACTTTTCAACCTACAGTTCTAAAGCGCAAGCGTACTCACGGCTTCCGTGCTCGCATGGCAACTAAGAACGGTCGTAAAGTTATCAACGCACGTCGTGCAAAAGGCCGTGCGCGCCTATCAAAATAATCGCTAGTTTATTTTGAACACGTACGCGTTTAATCGGGAGTTACGTTTGTTAACTCCCGAGCATTATCAAAACGTCTTCCAGCAAGCTCATCGAGCTGGCTCGCCTCATTTCACCATCATTGCTCGCAATAACAAACTTTCTCACCCACGATTAGGTTTAGCGGTTCCCAAAAAGCAAATCAAAACGGCTGTCGGTCGTAACCGATTTAAGCGTTTGGCTCGTGAAAGCTTTCGTAACAATCAACATCAGCTTCCAAACAAAGATTTTGTTGTGATTGCGAAGAAAAGCGCGCAAGATTTAAGCAATGAGGAAATTTTTAAGTTGTTTGATAAGCTATGGCAACGCCTGTCTCGCCCTTCACGTGGATAGCCATTGGGCTCGTTTATCTGTATCGCTGGTTTATCAGCCCTTTGATTGGTCCTCGTTGCCGGTTCACACCAACCTGTTCCACTTACGCGCTAGAAGCTTTGAGAGCTCACGGTTTTGTAAAAGGATGTTGGTTATCAGGCAAACGTCTATTAAAATGCCACCCTTTGAATGAAGGGGGGTATGACCCCGTTCCACCAGTCCAAAAACAAGACAGAGATAACTAACGATGGATTCTCAACGTAATATCCTGCTCATCGGTTTGGCCCTGGTTTCTTTTTTGCTGTTTCAACAATGGCAAGTTGCAAAGAATCCAGAACCTCAAGCAGTTGAACAGGCTCAATCAAGCAGCACTCTACCTGCACCATCTTTTGCTGATGAACTTGACCCAGTTCCCGGTCAACAGCAAGCTTCTGCAAAAACTATCACAGTAACGACTGATGTTTTAACTCTGTCGATCGACACCGTTGGTGGCGATGTGGTACATGCCAACCTTAACGAATACTCTGCTGAGTTAGATTCATCAGATTCCTTTGTTCTGCTTAAAGACGCTCAAGGTCACCAATTTATCGCTCAAAGCGGTCTAGTGGGTCCTCAAGGTATCGACTTGAGCAGCACAAATCGCCCTCACTACAACGTAAGTGCAGACAGCTTCACAATGGCTGACGGTCAAGATGAACTTCGCGTTCCGATGACATTCACTGCAAACGGCATCGAATACACCAAAACTTACATCTTTAAACGCGGCAGCTACGCGCTTAATGTTGAATACGATGTAGTGAACAACTCAGGCAACAACGCAACATTTGGTATGTACGCTCACCTACGTCAAAACCTAATGGACGATGGTGGTAGCATCACAATGCCTACTTACCGTGGTGGCGCATACTCAACAGAAGATACGCGTTACAAGAAGTACAGCTTTGATGATATGCAGGATCGCAACCTGTCTCTTAACCTAGCCGATGGCCAAGGTTGGGCAGCAATGATTCAGCACTACTTTGCCGCAGCTTGGATCCCACGTAACGAACCAGGTACTAACCTATACACTCGTGTAATTGGCAACCTCGGCGACATCGGCGTTCGTATGCCGAACAAAACTATCGCAACAGGCGATCAGGCTAAGTTTGAAGCAACACTTTGGGTTGGTCCAAAACTGCAAGATGAAATGGCAGAAGTGGCACCTAACCTAGACCTAGTAGTGGACTACGGCTGGTTATGGTTCATTGCGAAGCCTCTTCATATGTTGCTTTCATTCATCCAGAGCTTTGTTGGCAACTGGGGTGTGGCAATCATCTGTCTGACCTTCATCGTTCGTGGTGCAATGTACCCACTAACAAAAGCGCAATACACGTCTATGGCGAAAATGCGCATGCTACAGCCTAAGCTGCAAGCAATGCGTGAGCGTATCGGTGATGACCGTCAGCGCATGAGCCAAGAAATGATGGAACTGTACAAGAAAGAGAAAGTGAACCCACTAGGTGGCTGTTTACCTCTTATCCTACAGATGCCTATCTTCATCGCGCTTTACTGGGCACTAATGGAATCGGTTGAGCTACGTCACTCTCCATTCTTCGGTTGGATTCATGACCTTTCAGCGCAGGACCCTTACTACATCCTGCCTCTACTGATGGGTGCGTCAATGTTCCTAATCCAGAAGATGAGCCCGACAACAGTAACGGATCCAATGCAGCAGAAGATCATGACCTTTATGCCGGTTATGTTTACCTTCTTCTTCTTGTTCTTCCCATCAGGTCTCGTTCTGTACTGGTTGGTGTCAAACATCGTAACGCTTATCCAGCAAACTCTGATCTACAAAGGATTAGAGAAAAAAGGCTTACACAGCAAGTAACCTTTTAGGAAATGATTGAGAAAGGCGGCCAAAAGGTCGCCTTTTTGTTTTTGGCTGATTACAATTCAGCTAATTAATTGTGATGGCTCCCTAGGTATCTTCCCTATAGCCCAGCTCAAAAGGCAAAATTATGACTACAGATACGATTGTCGCTCAAGCGACCGCGCCTGGTCGTGGCGGTGTCGGTATTATTCGAGTTTCTGGCCCTAAAGCCAACCAAGTGGCGTTAGAAGTCACTGGCAAAACACTAAAGCCCCGCTACGCAGAGTACCTGCCGTTTAAGTCAGAAGATGGCACTGTGCTTGATCAGGGCATCGCACTGTACTTCCCTAACCCGCACTCATTTACCGGTGAAGACGTACTTGAGCTGCAAGGCCATGGCGGCCCTGTCGTGATGGATATGCTGATAAAACGCATTCTAGGTATAGATGGTATTCGAGCTGCTCGCCCTGGTGAGTTCTCTGAACGCGCATTTCTGAACGATAAACTCGACCTCGCTCAAGCCGAAGCGATTGCAGACCTCATTGATGCCAGTTCTGAAGAAGCAGCAAAATCGGCGCTGCAATCCTTACAGGGCGCATTTTCAGGCCGTATTAATACCTTAGTTGAGTCGCTGATTCATTTGCGTATCTATGTTGAAGCAGCCATCGACTTCCCTGAAGAAGAGATCGACTTTTTGGCCGACGGTAAAGTGGCTGGTGACCTACAAGCCATCATCGACAACCTAGATGCGGTGCGCAAAGAAGCTAACCAAGGCGCTATTATGCGTGAAGGGATGAAAGTCGTGATTGCGGGTCGTCCAAATGCGGGCAAATCAAGCCTGCTGAACGCACTATCGGGTAAAGAGTCTGCAATCGTAACCGACATCGCAGGAACCACGCGTGATGTACTGCGTGAGCACATCCATATTGATGGCATGCCACTACACATCATTGATACAGCAGGTTTGCGTGATGCTTCCGATGAAGTAGAGAAAATCGGTATCGAACGCGCGTGGGATGAAATAGCCCAAGCAGACCGCGTGTTGTTCATGGTGGATGGCACGACAACCGATGCCACCGATCCGAAAGATATCTGGCCAGATTTTGTGGATCGCCTACCAGACAACATTGGTATAACTGTGATCCGTAATAAAGCGGATCAAACGGGTGAAGATATGGGGATCTGCCACGTCAATAACCCTACCCTTATCCGTTTGTCAGCGAAGACTGGTGCAGGGGTTGAAGCTCTGCGCGATCATCTCAAGGAGTGTATGGGCTTCTCTGGCAACAGTGAAGGTGGGTTTATGGCTCGTCGTCGTCATCTCGATGCATTAGAACGTGCCGCACAGCACCTTCAAATAGGCCAGGAGCAGCTTGAAGGCTATATGGCTGGTGAAATATTGGCTGAAGAGCTACGCATCACCCAACAACATCTCAATGAGATTACCGGTGAGTTCAGTTCTGACGACTTACTGGGACGAATCTTCTCTTCATTCTGTATCGGGAAGTAAATAATCGAACGCGCGGTGCTGAGCTTAACTCACACCGCGTTTCTTTTTGTACGGCAAGCCATCCATGAGCTTTAGCCGTCGCATTCAATAAGGAAGAAGTATGATCCACATTATTACAGGCAGCACGTTAGGTGGCGCAGAATACGTAGGGGATCACCTGAGTGATCTACTCAACGAGAATGGATTTGAAACAACGATCCACAACCAGCCTTCCCTCAGTGATATCGAAAATCAAGGTACGTGGTTGGTGATCACCTCTACACATGGAGCTGGTGAGTATCCTGATAATATCCAACCTTTTATCGCAGCATTACAAAATACACCGCCAAAAATGACTGATGTAAAATTTGCGGTGATTGCGATTGGTGACTCTAGCTACGATACGTTCTGTGCCGCTGGTCAACACGCTTATGATTTATTAGAGGATATTGGTGCAACCCCTCTCGCAGATTGCTTTAAAATCGATGTACTGAGCCATGATGTGCCAGAAGACGCCGCAGAGATGTGGTTAAAAGAGAATATCGAACGTTTTTAAACTCACGACTTTCCCTTCAACAGAGTCGAAATTCGGCTCTGTTTTCTCCCATGTGAATAACTCCCACCAAATTATTTTGTTTAACCGCTCAAAAACCAACCAAACAGACTGTGGATAACTACAATAAGATCCAGTGATTTTCCTTTAGTTATCCCAATAACAACTTTGATCAATTTTACCCCCTGTGCATAACCACCACTTTTGATCCCAGGTAATCCTCGATCTGATCCAATCATGATCACAAGATATGATCCAAAGAAGATCCATGATCTTGTTGATCATTTTTAGGTTATCCACAGAAACGGTCGATCCTAATAGTAG
>NZ_WXWS01000181.1:0-7305 GCF_009904715.1 Vibrio sp. V42_P2S4T144
TTGTTCCTGATGATGTGTGCAAATCTTACACATTGGAAGGGACTCAAATGTCTTACGTATTTCACCGTCATTGCCATGCCACGTTGCCAATCATCGATAAAGGTGAAGGTGTTTATCTATTCGATAAACAAGGGAAACAGTATCTCGATGCTTGTGGCGGCGCTGCGGTATCAAACCTTGGCCACAGTCATCAAGCCGTTAAAAAAGCTATGTTGGAACAGCTCGAGCGAGTGCCGTTTGCTCATACTGGATTTTTTACTAGTGACAGCAGTGAGCGACTAGCGGAATTGATTTGTCAGCATATGCCTGAGCAGTTCAACCATGTGTATTTAGTCAGTGGCGGATCAGAAGCGGTGGAGTCGGCACTAAAAATGGCGCGGCAGTATTTTGTGGAATCAGGTAAGCCAGAGAAGAAGCAATTCATTGCGCGTCAGCAAAGTTATCACGGCAATACGTTGGGAGCTCTGGCGGTCGGTGGTAATGAATGGCGACGTGAACCGTTCAAACCTATCTTGCATCCGAGTCATCACATTGCCCCTTGCTATGCTTATCGTTGTCAGCAGAGTCATGAGTCGGAATTGGATTACTCATTGCGAGCGGCGAATGAACTAGAGGCAAAAATTCTTGAGTTGGGGGCTGAGAATGTCATGGCTTTTGTCGCTGAGCCCATTGTGGGAGCCACCGCTGGAGCTGTGCCTGCGACTCAAGGTTACTTCAAACGTATTCGCGAAATATGCGACCAATACGATGTGTTATTGATCTTGGATGAAGTCATGTGTGGCGTTGGACGCAGTGGTAGTTTTTTTGCATTTGAGCAAGAAGAGGCAGAACCCGATCTGGTGTGTATGGCTAAAGGGCTTGGTGCGGGTTATCAACCTATTGGCGCGGTGGTTGCGAATGATCGAGTCTACCAAGCTATTGCCGGTGGAAGCGGTTTTTTCCAACATGGCCATACCTTTATGGCGCACCCTGTGGCGTGCGCTGCTGCCGTGGCAACCATTCAAACCATCTTCCAAGATGATTTATTAACGGCGGTGAATCAGCAAAGTGCTTTGCTGCGTAATGAGCTTACTTCTGAATTGGCCCATTTACCGTACATTGGCGACATTCGTGGTAAAGGCTTATTTTTTGGCATTGAGCTGGTGGCGGATAAAGAAAGCAAGGCGCCTCTGAGTAAAGCCACATTGGCAGACAAACGCATCAAACAGCAAGCAATGGAAAATGGCTTAATGTGCTACCCAATGGGCGGAACGATTGATGGCGTTAATGGGCACCATATCTTGCTTGCACCGCCATTCATTATTCAGCCTCACCATATTGATGAGCTAGTTGGCAAACTCTCATTAACGCTAAAAGAGGTAGCGAAGGAATGGAATTAGAAAATCGATGTATACGAGAGCCTATCGCTATTATCGTGGCCCCAAACGGTGCAAGAAAAACTAAGCACGATCACGCCAGCTTACCCATGACAAAAGACGAACTGGTTGCAGAGGCTATCGCTTGTCAAACGGCAGGGGCTGCCATGATCCATTTACATGCTAGAGACGCCAACGGACGTCATTCATTAGACATCGACGACAACATGGCAATTTACTATGCCGTGAAAGAAGCGGTGGGACAAAACATGATGGTACAGCTCACCACAGAGGCGGTGGGCTTGTATTCTCCGCCACAACAGATGGCGTTAGTTAAAGCTGTGAAACCAGAAGCGGCTTCTTTCGCATTGAGGGAGTTAATCCCTGATCGAGCAAGTGAGAAAGAAGGGTATGCCTTTTTCCATTGGGTGGCAGAAAACAACATCGTGAGCCAAATTATTCTCTACGATGCAACCGACATTGAACGTTATTTCCAACTGCGTGATGCGGGCGTGTTACCTAAAACGTATCAGCATGCATTAGTGGTGTTAGGGCGTTATCACCAAGCTCAACAGTCTTCGCCATGGGATTTACGAGGTTTGAATTTGGCGCATTTTGTCGAGGAAGAAATTCGATGTGCCATTTGTGCTTTTGGCGCGCGAGAGCAAGACTGTTTAGCGAGTGCGATGTTACTTGGATTCGATGTGAGAGTGGGGTTTGAGAATAACCACGTCGATGTGGCAGGCGAATTAGCAATCAGTAACGCGGCTCAGGTGGAAGCTCTACGCGATGTGGCGCATCGCTTTGCGATTCCTTTACACAGTGCGCAAAGTTTGCGTTCAGCTTTGAAGTAAATCTGCTCGCGGAAAAGAAAAAAAGAAGAAAGGAAAGTAAAAAGGCTCCATCGGAGCCTTTTCGGTATTTGTCGTTAGTTCTCAGTTTGCGCTACAGGTTGACGAGCGGGATGTTTGATAAACACCGCGACAATAGCCGCTATCGCTAATGCAAAACAGTAGTAAGAATTGGCAACTACTTCAAGTGGCGAGAGGTTGAACACGGAACCTAGCAGCAGTACTTGAGCACCGTAAGGCAACACGCCTTGCACCACGCATGAGAAAATGTCTAACAAGCTTGCTGAGCGGCGAGGAGAGACATTATTCTCTTCCGCCAGTTGGCGAGCAACGCTGCCCGATACAATGATGGCTACGGTGTTGTTTGCCGTACAGCCATTGACCATTGATACCAAACCTGCAATACCTAGCTCGCTTGCACGACTGTTCGCATGCTTAGAGTGACTAGAGCCAAACGCGTGGATAAGGCTACTAACGAAATTTGTTAGAAAAGCAAGGCCACCTTGGCGGCGCATCAGTTCACTCAAACCACCAATCAACATGGATAACAAGAAGATCTCTTGCATGTTACCAAAGCCTTTGTAAACGTCTTGGGCTAGATTAGTCAGTCCGTAATTGTCAATCGATGCCAAGCTCACGCCGCCAGCCAAAAGAATGCCAATCGACAGAACCACAAACACATTCACACCAGATACCGCTAGGATCAAAATAGTGATGTACGGCAAGACTTTTAGCCACTCAATATCGCCAGTTTCAGGCACTTGAGTCGCGGTACTGTTGAAAGCGAACACTGCAATCGCGATCAACGCCGCAGGTAAAGCAATACGAATGTTCTCTTTAAACTTGTCTTTCATCTCACAACCTTGAGAGCGTGTCGCCGCGATGGTGGTGTCAGAGATGATAGAAAGGTTATCACCAAACATAGCGCCGCTCAGTACAACGCCTGCGGTTAACGGTAAGCTCATTCCTGCTGATTCAGCAATACCCAACGCTACGGGGGCAACGGCTGCGATGGTACCCATCGAAGTCCCCATTGCTGTTGCGATAAAAGCAGAAATCAGAAAAATGCCCGGTAAAATCATGCTGGTTGGAATAGCGGATAAACCAAGGTTTACTGTTGCATCAACACCGCCAGAGGCTTTTGCTACCGCAGCAAAGGCACCTGCAAGCAGATAGATCATACACATTGCGATGATGTCTGGGTGGCCAACACCACGCATGAAGTGTTCGATTGAGCGGTTAAGCCTCTCTTTACTTAAAAGAAACGCAATGATGATGGCTGGTAATACCGCGATGGGTGCAGGCAGCTGGTAGAAGGCAAATTCCACGCCTTGCAAAGATAAGTAAGTGCCTACGCCAATAAATAGCGCAAGGAATACAATTAATGGGATCAGTGCGACCGCAGACGGTGCAACTGTTTTAGTAGTTTGTTGGGAACCGGACATGTAAACGACAATGTTAATGATAAGAGAGAAGAGCAGACTAATATCACATTTCTACATTGTCAACGTCTAGACGTCTAAATGGCTGCTTAGGTTTTACACGTAAAGAAAAAGATAAAAGCTCGTGTTGCGTATCTCACTGATACCACGAGCTTTAGTTATGCGCTAATGAAGAGACTGTCGTTATTGCATTGATTTGGCTTTTTTGCGTTTAACAATACCTAAAACCATCCACGTAAATAAGACAGCAGCAAATGCCCATACCAGATATTTGTATTCGGTGTACAGGTTGCTCAGCACGCTTAAATGCTCAAATGCAAAGTGAGTTAACAAGCTGAATACCAATACCCAAACCGTCGCCGCGAGGGCGTTACCGAGCAAAAACTCTCTACGTGGCATTTTCGCGATACCGCATGCAAGAGGCATAAATTGCTTCATTCCTTCAATAAAGCGGCTGACGACCAAGCACGTAGGGCCGTATTTCTGGATAGTCAATTGAAGCGTTTGCATCTTCGGGCCGGAAATGTAGCCTTTTTTATCTAACCACCCCTCAAAGTAATAACCGATTAAGTAGCCACAGGTATTACCAAAAAAGCAGCTCAGCCACGATACCATCATTACCATACTTAGGTTCATGACTTGCTCTGACGAGAGCAAAGATGCCGCGATCATCAGTGATTGACCAGGCATCGGGATACCTATCCCTTCTAGAAATATACTGACAATCAGAGCAACGTAGCCGTATTGCTCAAGCAAAGGCTTCATTGACATGAGAAGTTCGTTAATATGTTCCAAAAGCTTTCCCCTAATAAAAGCGGAACGAAGTTGGAGTGATACTCCGAATGTCCTATTGGGTCAATTCTTGTTTCTCACCATTGAGAAAAACTGACATGCCTCTAATAATTGCGCAGAATCAACCTGCAGCAGGCTTTATTCGCCGCCACGCTCTTTGGTAGCGGCGAATTAGGGAGATCCTTATGACTCTTTAGCTTTAGTAAATGCGCCATACAAATCAAGGCGTCGGTGACGTAAGTTGGTTACTGAACCCTCGGTATTAAGTTGCTTCAACTTAGTCAAATCAACATCGGCGAAGATTATCATTTCGGTGTTGGCGCTTGCTTCTGTCAAGGTCGCATCGTGCGGGAAGTAGATATCCGACGGTGAAAATACGGCAGATTGTGCGTACTGGATATCGACATTATCAACACGAGGTAAGTTGCCGACACTGCCCCCAATTGCAACGTAGCATTCGTTTTCGATGGCTCGTGATTGGGAACAGATTCGTACTCGTTGGTAGCCATTTTTTGTGTCTGTCCAGAAAGGAACGAACACAATTTGTGCGCCTTGCTCGGCGAGCATTCTTCCCAACTCTGGGAACTCGCTGTCATAACAAATCAGTATGCCGACTTTGCCTGCATCGGTTTCGAACACTTGAACATTGTCACCACCGTCGATCACCCAGTCTCTTTGTTCATGAGGCGTGATGTGGATTTTATATTGAGCGTTTATTTCACCATCTCGTTGCAGCAAGTAGGCCACATTATACAACTTGCCATCCTCGATGACGGGCATACTGCCTGCAATAATGTTGATGTTGTAGGTGACGGCCATCTGCGAGAAGCGGTTTTTGATCTCTTCTGTAAAGCTAGCCAAAAAGCGAATTGCTTCGACGGAATTTTGGTCGTTTTGCAATCCCATCAGCGGCGCGTTAAAGAATTCAGGAAATAGGGCGAAATCGGCTTTGTAGTTCGCAAGAGAAGAGATGAAGAACTCAGCCTGATCGAGCAAGTCCTCTAAGTCATTCATGGCGCGCATTTGCCACTGCACAACACCAATACGAATCAGCGTTTTTTCTACATCATGGACGGATTGAATATCCTCTTCGTAGAAGAAGTTATCCCACTCCAGTAGAGTTGCGTAGCCTTTAGAAGCACTATCCTCTGGCAAGTAACCACGCATAATACGCTTTACATCGAAGTCATTTGCAAGCTGAAAAGACAAAATAGGATCGTGAAGCTCACGGCGTTTTATCTTGTCGATGTATTCAGCCACGCTCAATTCGTCAGCATATTTGTGGTAATTCGGGATGCGGCCACCGGCCAAAATTGCTTTGAAGTTCTTACTCCGGCAAAGTTCTTTACGCGCATCATACAGACGGCGACCTAAACGCAGTCCACGGTAGTCCGGGTGAACAAATACATCGAGACCATACATGGCGTCACCGGTCACTTGGTTTTGGATGACGTTGTTCTCGGTGATGATGTCGGTGTATAGGTGAGGAAGTGAAAATCGGTTGTAGTCCACTTTGATTGTTAGCGCTGCGCCGACAATTTTTCCGTTATCCTCAATACAGATTTGTCCATCAGGAAACTGATGAATGAGATCCATGATGGTCAGGCGTGGCCATGAGCCACCAACATCAGGAAAAACAAGGTCCATTAATTCCGCGAGCTCTGGGTAATCGGTCGGCTCAATGGTGCGTAAAGAGAGTCTTGGCGTGTTGCTGTCCATATCCTACTATCCATTTATCCTTTTTAAATAGTATGGATGAGAATGCCATAAATTTGAGCAGACAGATACCGAAGTCTTTGAGTTGTTTTGGTTTACCTAAACGAGCTTAAAGAAACAACATTAACTTAGCTTGCTCTTCAGCCATTCGTGAAACACCGCTACTTTTTTAGCCGAAAGGCGATAATTTGGGAGCATCACGTAATAACCATAACCGCTCTGTAAAGTTAGGTTGAGAATATGTTGGATATCCCCTCTTAAAATAGAATTCTGCGCCATAAAATCAGGAAGTAAGGCGAGTCCTTTTCCCATTTTGACGGCTTCGTAAGCTAGGTAAAAATGTTCAAAGCCTACAGAGTGATAGGTAACGGTTGATTCTACTGCATGTGCCGCCTTAAATTGCTCCCACAACTGAGGACGAGTGATTTGAGGTATCAGCGGATAGTCGCTAACAGCGTGCACATTCTTGAGTGCAGGAGCGTTAGTACCGACCAATAGTAGTATTTCTTCGCATAGTAAGTGGCTGTATTCATAATGCGTGGATAATGGAAGGCAGCGAATATGTAAGTCACTTTCGTTGCTCGAATCTTTGACGTTCCCATCCCCAGTACAGACTCTTACTCGGATGTTAGGATGTTGCTGGTGGAAGTCATCAATATTAGGTATCAACCAAAGACTGGCAAAAGAAGGGGTTACGTCCACGGTGAGTAATTCTTGCTTTGAATCTGACTGGATTAAGTTGGCAGTTGCATGCTGAATAAGCTCCAAAGCTTCTGTGACTTGCGGCAGATAACGCTTGCCTTCTTCGGTTAACTCAATACCACTCGCCCTTCTTTGTATTAAAGGTAAACCCACCAATTGCTCCAGCGATGCGATTTGTTTGCTTACTGCGCTTTGCGTAATACATAGGGCATCCGCTGCTTTAGAGAAACTGAGGTAATTAGAGACCGCGACAAACGTCCTTAATGCTCGAATAGAAGGGTATTCACTGCCTTTTAACATACTTCAGTTCCATTAAACTCTGCTTAGGCAAAGAGTAGAGTATTCACGGCTTGAAGCAAAGTAAGATGCAACGTATGTGTGATTAGCTTCCTTTCTTATAAAAACTAGCTAAGCGTTTTTTGACTGATTAATCTACAAGAGTATTTT
>NZ_WXWS01000056.1:0-7300 GCF_009904715.1 Vibrio sp. V42_P2S4T144
AGGTACATCAAGAATATATAGAGAAAAGCCCTTTTTTCTCCCGACCATTTGATGCATTAGCTTTTTATGAAAAGCTCATACAATAAATAGCCTTTATGACTTTAGACAAAAAAATACCCGAGACTGAGATCGGGTATTTAATAAAAATGTTCGCTATGAGTTCTGCGTCGATTCTACTTTGCGTAGCTGTGATAGATACTTAACCCAACTCTTTGCCTGATTCGATGGCTTAATCTCATTCGCTCTTTTGGCATTAGCGAGCGCATCGTCAAACCGCTTAAGTTTGTAGTAAGCGCGAGTTTTGATAAGTGCAACATCCGCTTTACGACCTCTGACCTTATCGAGCGCGGCAATGGCATCTTTATAATGGCCTTCTTGCACCAACAGTTGAGAATAGTTCCAGTAATACTGCCTATCTAGCTGAGCTGCAATACGCCAGCTATCAATAGACTCTTCCCACTCTTTTGCCATTTGCCAATACGTTGCTTGCTGAGCTTTTAGCTTACTATTCGAGTTTACATCCTCTAGCTCGTTCATCACCAACGCAGCTCTCTCAGGAATACCTCGTTTCGCGTACAGTTGTGCCAGCAGCTTTAAGTCATCTTGGCTAAGTTGTAACCCTTTCAGTTTTGCCAACGCCAAAGAGTCTAGGGCACGTTTGTTGTCATCAACCCGTAGGTATAGAGCAACAAGCTGACGCCACCATTCAATTCGTTCAGGTTCAATCACGATTAAGCGTTTGATGGTCGAGATTGCCGGCTTCCACTTTTTCAGTTCTAGCTCAGCAGAAAGCTTTATCGACAATGCGCCAAGCTTGTCTGGCTGACCAAACTTCTCATAACGAGCCATTGCTGAAAGCACTTTTTGCCACTGACTCAGTTGATAATGAGATTGGGAAATACGCAGCCATAGTTCATGCGCTTTTTGACCTTTAGGAATGTTTTTGCTCAAGGCATAGTAATGAGGTAAAGCCTTAGAAAAACGTTGCTCGTTCAGCAGTATATCAGCCAACATTTTTCGGGTTTGCCATGCTTGCTCATCTTGTAGCAAACCACTATTGACTGCCAACTCAAGTTGCTTAATCGCCGCTTGAGTTTGCTCGTTCTGCCAGTAAAAAATACCCAACATTCGAGCGACATAAGCTTGGTCATATCCACGAGAAAGCTCCATAGCTTCAAGAGATGAAATCGCTTCTTTTAGTTTCTCCTCTTGAGCCAAGTTGTGTGCTCGTTGAACTCTCGCTGCGGTGTATTGGCTTAACTCACTGGCAATGGTTGAGAGTGCACTCAGGCTTAATACCGTACCGATTAAGAATTTTTTCATCATTTGGCTAACTTGAACTCCACTTTAGCGGTTTGTCCGAACTGCTCAATTGACACACCATCCTCAACTTTTGGCTGATACTTCCATTTTTTAAGCGCACGGATTGCTTCCCTTTCAAACATGCGCTCGGGCTCAGCCTCGATCACTTCAATATCTTTTGGTCGTCCAGTTGCATCGATCGTGAAACGCATAATGACATAACCTTCCACTCTACGTTTCAGCGCCTTACTTGGATAGCGAGGATCAACACGATACAACGGCAGTGCTTGCTGGTTGCCCATTGTTCCCTTCAAGTTTGGGGCGCTAATCGCGATGCCTTCAAGGGCAGTGTTTAAACCTAAAGCACTGACTGGCGTCATCTGACTCATTGGTTCCATTTGAGTGTCAGCTTGAGACAGATCCATTGGCTCCGGCGCTTGAGGTGGTTCTGGTTGCTCCGGCACTGAACGTTGACGACGCTGCACGTCTGCTTCATTCTCTACCATCACCATATCAAAACGAACGGCTTCTGAAGCTTCTGGTGCACGCTGGTTGCCTTTATCAACCATCCACGCCATAAAGCTAAACAAGCTCACAGAAATTAACAGTGATGCTGGTAGTGCAAGTAACAGCCTGCCCATTAAGGTTTCTCCGCCGCCAATGCAATGTTCTTCACACCTGCTGCCTTTGCAGCGTCCATCACTTTCACGACAGTGCCATTGTAAGCATGCTCGTCAGCTTGGATAACTAACGAAGCATCAGGCTGATCAAGTAACAGGTGCTCAATAGAGGCCTCAACACGCTCAATATCAACCACTCGTTTGTCAATGTACACATCATTCGCTGCCGTTACTGCGATAAAAATGCCCGCGTCTTTTTGACTTACTACATTAGAAGCCTGAGGGCGATTCACTTCTACACCGGATTCACGTACAAACGAACTGGTCACAATGAAGAAGATCAACATGATGAAGACGATATCAAGCATCGAGGTTAAATCGACTTGAGCTTCATCTTGTTGGTTAGGTCTGCGTCCGAGTCTCACTTTTGACTCCTTAAAGATTGTTCTAACTGGATAGCTTTTCGTTCACACACTTTGCTAAGGCGAGCATGAATAAACATGCCCGCAAGCGCTGCTACCATACCTGCCATGGTTGGCAGCGTAGCAAGTGAGATACCAGAAGCCATCAATTTCGGATTGCTGCTGCCTTGCGATGCCATTACGTCAAACACCGTAATCATGCCTGTCACCGTCCCTAACAACCCTAGCATTGGGCAAACCGCCACAAGTAGCTTAATAGTCGATAGGTTTTGGCGCAGTTCGATTTGCGCTTTTGCAATCCATCCTTCACGGATTTGATGCGCGTACCAAGAGTGGTGCTCTGATCTTGCTTGCCACTGCTCACAAAGCTGTTTTTTTACCCCAGGGAAAACCGTTGTGAGATAAATAACTCGCTCCATAACCAACAGCCAGCACACCGCCACGACAGCGGCCAGCCACCATAGGATTTGACCACCTTGCTGCATAAAGCTCATCAAGGTTGTGGCCCAATCCTCACTGATCAAACCCAATGTGCTGAGTAGGATCTGCTCCATTACGCTGCGTTCTCCGCTAAGGTGTTAGAGTGACTTTTGTTACTCGGCATATCACGCTCAGCTTGTTCTGCAACTAAACCGATGCCTTGTTTTTCTAAGATACTGCGAATATTTTCTGCTTGAGAGCTCAATACGTTGTGCGCTAATAGCAAAGGCATGGCTGAAACAAGGCCAAGTACGGTAGTCACAAGTGCCATTGAAATACCACCCGCCATTACTTTCGGATCACCATTACCAAATTGAGTGATGACTTGGAAGGTTTCGATCATACCCGTTACCGTGCCTAGTAGGCCAAGCATAGGAGCTAGAGCAGCAAGAAGCTTAAGCATCGACAACCCTTTTTCTAGGTGGGTTTGCTCATCAACAACAGCTTCCAAAAGACGTAGTTCTAACGCTTCTACGCTGCGATGCTTGTCTTTCTGGTATACCGCAAGCACGCGACCCAAAGGGTTGTTTCCTGGCTGCGCTGGGGTTTTCAGTTGCTTCATGATTTTCTGACGCGAAATCATCAGTGATGCACCACGTACGAGCGCAATCAATAGGCCGATAGCCAATAAGCCAAGGATGATTTTGCCGACAACGCCACCCGCATTTAGGCGATCAGCCAAAGTCGGTGAGTTTGCAAGCTGTTCAAGAAGAATGCCACGTGACGGATCAATGACAAGTGCATCAATGTCACCAGAGGAAATAGTATTCGCTGTTGGACCGTTCTCAGGCTGACGAAGATAGTTTACCGCGTCTCCGCGTTGACCATTCCACTTAACGTAGCCAGTCTCATCCAGCAGCGCCATAGAACCAAGACGAACACCATTAACCGTTTGTTCACGACCTTCGCCATTTAGCAGTGTGAAAGAGACGTTTGCCATTTCACCGCTTGCTTTGATTTGTTCTTCCATGCTGCGCCACATCGCCTGAAGTTGGGTCAACGTTGGCAGTGATTTAGCCGCAACAATAGCATCGATATCTTTCTGATATGAGTTTGCATCTACACCGGTTACTGAGCTTTTTAGCTCAGACTCTAGCTCTTTTGCGTTCTGGCGAACGACGCCAAATAACTCACCTAGGCTCCCGGTTTCTAGACGCAACTTTTCTTCTAGCTGTGCCAGTTCTGCTTCATTTTCACCGAAGGTAACACTTAATGAGTCCGCCTCTGCTTGAAGAGCAGCACGCTCTGCCACCAATTTATTCTTTATAGCCTGTAGGTCTTGCTCTGTTTGCTTAAAACCTGATTCACGCGCGACATTGTGCGATTGCTGTTGACGATTTTCTTGCTGCGCCTTTTGTAACAACGCATCACTAGCAAAAGTTGTATAAGGCATTAATGCGGCTGTCGAGATTAATGCAACCGATAACCATTTTTTCATCATTTATTTGCCCTCCGCAGCGGTTAACGACACTGGCAGAGTTAACATACTCGGCGCGATCTGTTTATTCGCCATAGCGAACGCTTTGTCTAGCTCTGATTTTTGCTCAGAACCCACTTGTTGCCATGCTTGTTGTTGCTGTGACCAGCTCCAAAATGTGTCACCAGATAAGCTACGCGCTACCAAAGACAAACGGCCTAAATAGAGAATGTCCGCCTCCACAGCTTCATTGTCACCCAGGTTAATCTTGCCTTGGTAAACGCCAAGCTTGGTGCCGTAATCCATTTCAATTTGGTACGCTTCTAAAATACGACGAAACTTCTCTGCATCCGCAACGTCTGCACGCGTCATCATGGAATCCAGCTTTGCAATTCGCTCCTCACGTTGCGCTTTGCGTATAGGCTTGTCGTTAGCGACGAGCACTTTTAAGCCCTCAAGCATGTGATACATCAAAGGCACGACACCTTGACGAGTTTGAGCAATCTGCTCAATTTGCTCGTTCAAGCTATCAACTTCTTGATTTTGACTTTCAACAAGGCTTGCAAGATGATCGCGATAAATCTTCAAGTTACCGACTTCCTCTTGCAGCTGCTCAATTTCAGCTTCTAGAGTAAGTGATTTTTCTGCGCTTGCATCAATACGTTTTTGGCTTACCGCCGACGACTGGTTTGTTTTACTCTGCACAGCTTGTGCATCGTTTAAGTTCGCCGCGTGAGCGGGAATCAAAACCGATGATATCAACAGAGCGATACTTGATTTCATTAGATTCATACGAGTTATATTTCTGTGTTCCAAAAACGACCAAAGGGGAAGACTACCCTTCCCCTTTAATAATCAAATTGTTATCAGTACTTGAACTGGATTGTTGCCATGTAGTTGCGGCTTTCTCCAACCACAACCCCACTCGCACCTTTTTGCTCGCCATTCGTGCTACCACCACCTGCGAAGTAGTCGGTATCGAATAAATTCTCGACATTGAATCGAGCAATGATATCCAAGTTTTCATCGTACTTATGTTTGTATGACACGCCCATATCAACGCGAGCGTAGCCATCTTTCTTGAAGGTGTTCTTTGCATCACCGTAGCGATCACCTTCATAAATCAAACCAAGGTTTAAGTTAGTGTTGTCTTGAACCTTGTAGCTAGACCATAGACTTGCCGAGAACTCTGGCACGTCTACAGGGCGGTTACCTTCATATCTTTCTGCCTTCTTAAGCTCTGCATCCAAATACATTGCAGAAGCGGTTAGCGACAACTCTGGGGTCACAAAACCTTGAGCCATTAACTCAGCGCCTTTGTGAACTTGCTCACCACCTTGCGTTTTCTTGTGTAGGAGATTGCCGCCCGCGTCTTTGCCGCTTTCAACATCCAGCGAGATGTTCTCTAACGTGATATCAAACACAGCACCAGATACAAATAAACGCTGATCAAACAGTTCCCACTTCGTACCGATTTCATAAGAGATACCACGCTCAGCGTCGAGTTTCTCACCTTCATTGATGTAGGTACGACTACCGTTGCTGACTTCACCTTGAGGCATGAAGCTTTCAGAATACTGAACGTAAACCGAGCCATTCGTCGATGGGTGGAATATCACACCTAACTTTGGAGAAACTTGGTTTTCGGTCAGTTCATCATCACGCTTTTCGTCATAACGAACACCTGCAAGCACTTGCCAGTAATCATTAATCGTCATCATATTTTGCGCGTAGATACCCCAAGTATCGTACTCAGCTGTTGGTGATTTCCTCGAACTACTATAGCTAGGCTTAGGCACCGTTTCTCCTGGCGCAATACTCGCCTCATTATGAAATGCCATAAAGCGATCATAACTGTAATCTAAGTAGTTAGCGCCCACTAACAACGTGTTTTCCGTACCGAACAAAGTAAAGTCCGTCGTCACATCTATATATGCAGTATCAAATACCCAATTATCGGAGCGATCGTTGCCTCGATGCTTAATCGTATTTAACTCTTCATACTGATCAAACTTAGGGTAAGACTCTACATCAAAACGCTTAAAGTCTTGGCGGTTGTAACCTGCTTTTACGTTCACGTTATCCGTGACTTGCGCATTAATATCGACACCGTAGTTTTCTACTTCGTTATCAATTTCAGACCACTGCGCATCCCAAATGTACTTATCACCGCGAACCGCTTTGCCATCAACAATGTATGCGCCAGAGTCCACGCTACCGTCGTCTTTCGTGCGATCGTAATGAGCCGATACCATAAAGTTGTCGGTGATATCGTACTCAACCACTAGGCCAGCTACCGTACGATCTGTTTTAGGCTCAGTGCCATCACCGTACCTGCGCCAAGAGCCGTAGCTTTCTTTGGCAAAAATTGCGCGCGCTCGCAGTGTCTCTGCATCATTTAGCGCGCCACTCACATCAAGCACAGTGCGTGAGTGATCATTCGAACCTAGATCTTGACTCAAACTTGCTTGTGTTTGAGTTGTTGGTTTTTTCGAAACCATGTTTACCAAACCACCCGGCTCAGATTTACCGTATAGCAGACCTGATGGACCTTTAAGCACTTCAACACGCTCTAAAAGCTCAATTGGCTGACGGTAGTGTGACCAGTGTTGACGACCATCACGAAGAAAACCGTCTGAACTGCTAAGTTCAAAACCACGTAGAGAGAAACGTTCGCGGTTACGGCTTGTACCACCCGCGCTAACACTTGCATCGTTACGTAGCACTTCACCAAGTGTACTTGCACGCTGCTCATCAATTACCGTTTCATCGATAACCGCTACTTGTCCCGGCGTTTCCAGCTGCGTCATTTCCATGCGCATTGCTGTACTGTTTGTATCTGCCTTGTAGCCGAACTCTCGACCTTCTACAACTACATGTTCGTCTGTTTGAACTTCCGCCACTGCAGGTGTTGCTAACACTGCACCGATCACTAACGCCAAATGGCTCTTAGTAAACATATCCTTTCACTCCGATTATTATTTTTCGGGTCACATACTTGTTGAATGCGATTCCCTCTTAATTATTTCGCGGGTGAATATAAGTGATAAGTATTGCCA
>NZ_WXWS01000213.1:0-7297 GCF_009904715.1 Vibrio sp. V42_P2S4T144
GGTTTACCGCTATCTCGTTGACACCATTCTTTGCTGACATCTTCTTTAAAGGCCAGAAGATTAAACAAGGTGAAGGGGAAGAAAATGATCCATATAACGGGGTTATTTTCGTTATTTATAAAAAGTTTCTTCAGTTTTGTATGCGTCGTGCTTGGTTTACCGTTGTGGTGCTGATTGCGGGATTAGCGGCAAGTGTTTACGGGTTCACCTTTGTGAAGCAAGCGTTTTTCCCATCTTCGACAACGCCGATTTTTCAGTTAGATGTATGGATGCCAGAAGGAACTGATATTCGAGCAACTAACACAACGCTTAAAGAGTTAGAAAGTTGGTTAGCTAAGCAAGAGCATGTTGACCATATCACGACGACCGCGGGTAAAGGCTTACAGCGCTTCATGTTAACGTACGCGCCAGAGAAAAGTTATGCGGCTTATGGTGAGATAACCACTCGTATGGAAAACTACGAAGCGTTAAAACCATTAATGGCGAAGTTTCGAGAGTATTTAAAAGCCAACTACCCAGAAATCAATTACAAGCTCAAACAGATTGAATTAGGCCCTGGTGGTGGTGCAAAAATTGAAGCGCGCATTATTGGTTCAGATCCAACCGTCCTTCGTACGATAGCCGCTCAGGTCAAGGACATCATGTACGCCGATCCTCAGGCAACAAATATCAGGCATGATTGGCGTGAACGAACCCAAGTTCTTGAACCGCAGTTTAACGAGAGTCAGGCACGTCGCTATGGCATTACAAAATCAGATGTCGATGACTTCTTGTCTATGTCATTCTCTGGAATGACGATAGGCCTTTACCGAGACGGCACGACGCTCATGCCTATCGTGGCTCGCTTACCTGAAGATGAACGTATTGATATTCGTAACATCGAAGGCATGAAAATATGGAGTCCAGCACAGAGTGAGTTTATTCCACTTCAACAAGTCACAATGGGTTACGACATGCGTTGGGAGGATCCTATTATTGTGCGTAAGAACCGTAAGCGTATGCTCACTGTGATGGCAGACCCTGATATTCTAGGTGAAGAAACCGCATCGACGTTGCAAAAACGTTTACAGCCCCAAATCGAAGCGATTCAAATGCCTCCTGGCTATTCACTAGAGTGGGGTGGTGAATACGAATCTTCTGGTGATGCTCAAGAGTCGCTGTTTACTACCATGCCAATGGGGTACTTGTTCATGTTCTTGATCACTGTATTCCTATTTAACTCTATCAAAGAGCCACTCATTGTTTGGCTTACCGTGCCACTGGCGTTAATTGGTGTCACCACCGGTTTGTTGGCGCTCAACACGCCGTTTGGTTTTATGGCATTGCTCGGCTTCTTAAGCTTATCGGGAATGGTGCTCAAAAATGGCATCGTATTACTGGACCAAATTGAAATTGAAATGAAGTCCGGTAAAGAGGCTTATGACGCGGTCGTTGATGCTGCGGTAAGTCGCGTCCGTCCCGTTTGTATGGCTGCTATCACGACGATCCTTGGTATGATCCCACTGTTGCCAGATATTTTCTTCAAACCAATGGCGGTTACGATTATGTTTGGTTTGGGTTTTGCGACAGTCCTGACACTGATTGTCGTGCCAGTGTTGTATCGTTTGTTCCATAAAGTGGCAGTACCGAAACAGGCTTAGTGCTACTGATATAACGATGAAAAATATCGCGCCTCTAGCTCATCAGTTAGAGGCGCTTTTTAAGGAAGAATAATGACAGAACAAAAAACGTGTGCGTGGGCGATGAATCACCCATTAGAACGCGAATATCATGATTCCGAATGGGGCGTGCCAGTATATGACGACCAAGTCCTGTTTGAATTTATTACTTTGGAAGGTGCGCAAGCTGGGCTTAGCTGGATCACCATCCTTAAAAAACGCGAAGGTTACAGAGAAGCGTTCGAGAACTACGACCTAGATGCGTTGGAACAAAGAAATGAAGAACGCGCTGAATACATCGTGGAAAACTTCGATGTTGTGAGACATCGCGGAAAGATTAACTCGGTATTTAGTAATGCCAAAGCGGCTAAAGCGTTAATTGCTGAATACGGGAGTTTATCAGACGCGTTGTGGCAGTTCGTGGACGGTGAACCAATCGTCAATCAATGGCAACATATGAGTGACGTACCAGCTTCGACAGAGCAATCCAAAGCCATGAGTAAATTCCTAAAAAAGAAAGGCTTCAAGTTTGTCGGTGAAACCATCTGTTATGCTTTCATGCAAGCCGTCGGCATGGTGGATGACCATATCGTTGGATGTCCTAAAAAGCAGAATAAGTAACGTTTGGCGATTAAGCTAATGTTGTTAGTTCTGGCTATCATGAATACGTTCCAAAGCTTCGATTCGACGCCATTGAGTGGTATCGAAGCTTTGTTTTCTTAAAGCAATGATTTCTGCCTGTTTTTCGTCTTGCCCTAGAAAATCTCTATTCAGAATATTTTGACGCTGCTTTAAGTAAGTGGCGAGTTGAGTCTCAAATGATGCTCTTTGCTCATCAAGCTTTTGGAGCCTCTGCGCTCCGGCATCTCCTACCAGAGCAACACGGGCGATGTACTTGTCTTGTGAATCAAGCTGAGAAGCTTGCTCGAGCTGCTTTGCTAATGCGTTATTGCGTTCACTTTCTCGTATGTAATCCGGTTGTTCTGATAACGCTTGATTGAGAAGGTGTTCTTGACTCTCGCTATCCGATGCCTGTGTTTTAATCGTCAGCTTTTCTAAAGCAAGTTGGCGAAGTCGGTTTTCTTCGTCAAACAATTGGGTTATCTGCACCTCGTTAAAGTATTGAAGCTGTAAGTTCAGTATTGCTTCATTCAGCATGGTTAACTGTTCAAGCGTTAGGTGGTTGTGCTCAAAAGGCTCTAATGCAGAGAGTGCTTGCTTGTAGGAAAGGTAGGTTTGAAAAAGTTTGGCATCAATATTCAGAGTTTGCTTTGCTAAAGTGTCATCATTAACTTCCGCTTTGATCGTATCGAGATCTTCTTCGCCCAGCCGGCTAAGAGAATATTCGAAGAAGTCTTTTGGGGAAGAGACATCGGCGGCTATATCTTGCTGAGATTGCGAATGGTTAGAGGTTATCTCTTGTTGTTTGTCGCTTTGCAACAGAGAAAGCGCTCCCACGCCAAATATCGAGAGCAGGATAAAAGTGGTGAGAGCGACTTTCTTCATTGTGATGACCTCTTATAAACCTTGAAGTTTGAGACGATTTGCATGTTGGCGATAAAGCGTGACTGGATCGGTTTCAAAAAGATGATGAATACCGAGTAGGCCGTTAATTTCATCCAAATGGTTCATTTGATAATCATCACGTATGACTTTGCCCAAATGTGTGCTGCACGCACCAACTAAGCCATCATTTGGCCCATCAAAGGCTAAGCCAAGTACCATCATGGCAGCATCGGTCGGATCGAAAACGTTTGTAAAAGTGGATGATCCGGTCCATGAGTAGTAATAAACGCCATTTGAAGCCAGCAAGTCACCATTACCACATTCACTGGTAGGGACTCCCTCCGGGTAGTGTTGGTTAAACGCTAATGATCCTTCCGTGGTTAATGCTGCTAGTGAGGCTAAAGGGTCTTGGTCGAGATCAGAACCACCTGATAGAAGATTAATAAGAGTAGTTAAGCCTTGCGCCAGTTTTACCGCGAGCTGCTCACTACCCGAACCCTCAGATACGGTGCCACGAACTAAATCTGCCACTTTAGACCCTTTATTAACGCCTCCTATACTCGTAACTGATGCGACTAGGTCAGGACGGACAGAGGCAACATAGCGCGTTGTTGGACCACCATGACTGTGACCAATGAGATTGACTTTCTCTGCGCCTATTGCTGCAAGTAAGGTTTCTACTTGAGCAAGCAGTTGCTCCCCTCGAACTTCGCTGCTATTGGTCGCGGATACCTGTGCAACATAAACCGTAGCGCCATCTTTTGTTAAGGAATGTGGTATTCCGAAAAAGTAATCAACGCCTGCCAGGGTATCAAAACCAAACAAACCGTGAACCAGAACAATCGGATACTTGGTTTGGGTATAACCTGTTGCAGCGTATACGGAGGTTATTGGGACGGTAACTAAGGTAAAAAGCATTAGCGCTATAAATTTGAGTTTCAAAACTATCTCCTTGTGGTATGACCTCTTATGAATGATAAAAAGTAGGAGAGAAACTCTAAATTTGAAAAGCCTATTTATGGCACATTATTTCATTCTGTGACTGCTCAATTGAAAAACAACACAAATGATTAACATCAATTAATGGTTCGGGTGAATGTTAGTTGATTCTAATTAAGTCAGAGGGTTATAAAAACGCCCCGCAATGCAGGGCGATTCAATCATTGTTATAGGGAGACTTCTTTTTCAAGCATTAAGGCGTTATAACGCGCAAAACCAGCCTCTAAATCAGCGATCAAGTCATTTACGTCTTCTAAGCCAATATGAATACGAACCAAAGTACCTTCAAAGTGTGGGTGAGCTACGGTTCTCAGGCTGTTAAAGCTCTTAGGTTCGTTAGCTAGAATGAGGCTTTCATAACCGCCCCAAGAGTAACCCATACTGAAGTGTTTCATACCATCAAGCAGAGCCGTCGTCGCTTTTGGATAAGACGTTTTGAGAACAAATGAAAACAAGCCGTTTCCACCTGTGAAGTCTCGTTTGAAAAACTCATGGCCAGGGCTTGTTTCTAAAGCTGGATGGCGGACATGATCAACTTCTGGGCGAGAAGCGAGCCACTGAGCGACTTTTAAACTGCTTTCTGCGTGCTGTCTTAGGCGAACATCCAACGTGCGAATACCTCGAAGACCTAGGTATGCGTCGTCAGGAGAAACGCACTGACCCATCAGGTAGCTTTGTTCACGAAGCTGATCCCAATACTTTTCAGAAGCCACAGCAGTACCTAGCATGACATCTGAATGTCCAACGATATACTTAGTCGCCGCTTGAATGGAAATGTCTACGCCATGCTCGAAAGGAGAGAAGTTCACGCCAGCTCCCCATGTGTTGTCAAGCATCACAATGATATCTTGCTCGTGGGCAATGCGCGCTAATGTAGGTACATCTTGGACTTCCATGGTTATTGAACCAGGAGATTCTAAGAAAAGGACTTTGGTATTCGGCTGAATCAAGTCTCGGATACCTTCACCGATCATTGGGTCATAATAGGTGGTTTCGATGCCCATTTTCTTCATGATGGTGTTACAAAAGTCACGAGTTGGTTCGTAACAAGTGTCCACCATTAGAATGTGATCGCCAGTTTCAACGAAAGAGAGGATGGCGTTTGAAATTGCTGCCGTTCCACAAGGGTAAAGCGCGCAACCAGCTCCACCTTCAATCTCAACCATTGCGTCTTGGAAAGCAAAGTGCGTGTTGGTGCCTCGGCGACCATAAAACAACGTTTTGTTTGCACGATTAATGGTGGCTTGGTTCTTTTCTGCAACTGTATTGAATACCACAGTTGAAGCGCGTTGAACGGGTGGGTTTACAACACCATTTGTCCACTTTTTATCGCGGCCAGCGGTAATGAGTTTGGTTTTTTTTCCCTCTGACATAAAAGTTCCCTGTCTTAAAGATTGCGGTTTGGAATATTTAAAACATGGACGACGTAGGTTATGCAAGGGAAAAGTCAACTATCAGCCAATAACAGCCAAGATGAACAGGTAATGATGTCGAGAGGTATCGTGTAGATAGGGAGCTAAAAGAACAAACCTCCAGCAGGATGCATGTAGCGCTGGAGGTTTTTTAGTCGGTGTATTTGAGGTATTAAAGGAGTGGATTGAAGAGATAGAACACTCGCTCTAAGAACCGAGAAAATAGGCTCCTTTTCTCCCATTCTTCCAATACAACAGTGTGAGATTGCTTAATATAGCTATCTTGTAACCAAGACATTTGCTTGGTGAACTCTTCGTCATCAACGGCGAGGGTCACTTCGAAGTTCAGCCACAAGCTGCGCATATCCATGTTTACGGTGCCAACTAAACAGAATTGGTCGTCAATTACGACAGATTTTGTATGCAGCAAACCACCATAAAACTCATAAATCTTGACCCCTGCACTCAAGAGCTCACTATAAAAAGCGCGTGACGCCCATTGTACCATCATAGAGTCATTTTTATGGGGAATAATGAGTTCAACGTCAATGCCTCGTTGTGCTGTCATCTTTAACGTTTCGAGTAAATCAGCATTGGGCACGAAATATGGTGTTGTGATTCGTACCGAGCGATTGGCTTGGTTTATTGCCAATGTTAATACTTGATAGATCAGATATTCCGGCATACCTGGGCCAGAAGGCACAACCTGAATAGGGTGTTGGAATTCACTCTCATCGATCTTGCATTCAGGTAGTCTCGGTAAATGACGTTCGCCAGTTTCGACTTCCCAATCCCAACAGTGGATGGCACTCAATACGTTTACCGTTGGTCCCGTAATGCGAACCATGATGTCCACCCAATGCCCGACGCCACTGTTTTGCTTGAAGTAAGCCGGGTCAACCAAGTTCATTGAACCTGTATAAGCAATTTCATCATCAATTACGATGATCTTGCGATGTTGGCGAAGATCAAGACGACGTAAGAAAATACGCCACATCTTCACTTCTAGCGCTTGAATAACTTCAATTCCAGCATCCTGCATCATTCGATACCAAGGACTTCTGAAAAAACGCGGGCTACCTGCTGAATCGAGCAATAGTTTGACATCTACGCCGCGTTTAGCCGCTTGGATAAGTGCAGAAGCGACAGAGTCAGCCAAACCACCCGGATGCCAAATGTAGAATACCATTCGAATACTGCTCTGCGCGTTTTCGATGTCTTCAATAATGGAATGCAAAATCTCATTAGGTGACTGTTGCAGCGACAATGTATTGCCGCTCAATGCGGGAAGACCAAGGCGGTTGTTACAAAGTTCATCGATTCGGTAGATGTGCCTTCCCATCGTTTCTGGGTTGTGCGCGTTACAGTCGTTAAGTTGACTGAACCACTTCTCGAATGGTGTAAACATCTCTTTCGCACGTTCGGCTCGTTTTCTGCCTAAGTTCAGTTCACCGAAGAGGAAATAACATGCGACACCCAGAACGGGAAGGATATAAATGATCATTAGCCAAGCTAAAGACACGCTCACTGCACGGCGCTTTAAAACGACACGAATGGTCACACCTGCGACCAGTAACCAATATAGCCCAATGCCAGCTAAAGTAAGAAAGTGATAAAACTTGTCCATATACGCTCAGAGTAATATGCCCTTCTAGGATATTAAGCATAAAAGTGGGTTGGGGGAATAGATTTCCCATTTAGACGTGGGATTGACCTTATATG
>NZ_WXWS01000246.1:0-7285 GCF_009904715.1 Vibrio sp. V42_P2S4T144
ATATTTTAGCATCGCTTAATCCTAAAGGGTAGCAAAAATGTCACCTCAATAGAGTTTAACGTTATATGAAACCGAGTAACGCTAAGGCTCCTACAGCGGTATACGTACCATAGCCAATAAGGATTAATGCTGAAATATTTCTAAATATTAATGATTTTTGTAATTTCTGAAAATGATTGGCACCGTATCCAATAATAAGCATTGCAGGTAGCGTTCCGAGCCCAAACGCAAGCATAATTAGGCCGCCGTTCATCGCACTACCAGAAACCGCCGACCAAGTAAGCGCTGAATAAACTAAACCACATGGTAACCAACCCCAAATAAAGCCAAATGGCAACGCGTGAAGAGGATGCTTTAATGGCAACAAACTCTTCCCTGCCGGCGAGATAAAGCGCCAGAGATACTGCCCTAGCTTTTCTATTAAAAGTAAGCCTTGCCACCATTTAGCAATATACAGCGCGACTAGGATCATGAATAACGCAGCAATCAGCCTTAACCAAGCAAGAGAGTGCGTTAACCCACTAAGCTCAGATAAACCTGATATAGCACCACCCACTAATGCACCTATTAAGGTATAACTGATCAATCGTCCGAGGTTGTAGAAGAGGGGGATAAGAGGGGTAGTTTTATTTTTAGCAGAAGAGCCCATGGTAAGCATAGACGCGATACCACCACACATACCCATACAATGACCGGCTCCTACTAAGCCGATCATCAACGCACCGATAAAATCAGGAGTCATAAAGGTCGCTACTTTTTATCACTATTAGATTGGTCTTCTTCGTCGAGAAGAATGTTGTGCCCTTGCCGTTCAAGATCTTCAAACTGATCGCTTCTTACCGCCCAAAGAAAAATGGCGACAGCAACACAAACGAGAACGATAGCGATGGGAATCAATATATAAAGACTTTCCATGTTTGCTTTCTCTACTTATTTCTCTTTGAGCAGGCGCAAAGAGTTAGATACAACGATAATTGAGCTTGCAGACATGCCAACTACTGCAATGTAGGGAGCCACTAAACCTGCGACCGCCAAAGGCAAAATTAACAGGTTGTAACCCAAAGACCAAGCCAAGTTTTCTCGAATAATCTTTCTTGTACGCAGTGCAAGCAAACGTGCCTCTAGTAGTTTTTCGAGATTATCCCCAAGTAACGTCATATCAGCAGAAGCTTTAGCGACATCTGTACCACCACCCATTGCGACAGAAAGGTGAGCTCCGGCGAGAGTCGGCGCGTCATTGATTCCATCACCAACCATCATAGTGATACTGTTTTCGTCCAAGCTCTTAAGGTATGCAAGCTTATCTTCTGGCTTTGCTGACGCGACGATGTGATCGATACCAATTTCATTTGCCACTGGTTGGGCGTTTGAGAGAGAATCACCAGTTAGCAGGGTTGTCTTAATTCCAGCGTCAGCAAAACGTTGAATAAAGGCTTTGCTTTCTTTTCGGATAGGGTCGTGGTAGTAAAAGCTAGCGACATGCTTGCCATCAACCGACAGATCGACCGCCTGGCTTTCATGACTTTCTTTGCCTTGAACAAAAGCCGCACTGCCTATCTTAACGATTTTGCCATTCCATATCCCTTCAATCCCTGACCCAATCACGTTTTGCACATCAGACACGATAAAGTCATCATTGGTGAAAGTTGCAAAAGAACGAGCGATAGGGTGGTTTGCATGAGCCTCTAAAGCTGCAGCTAGTGATAGACAATCTTTCTGTGGGAGATCACTAAGTACCTTTGTTTCACAGATCTCAATATCACCTTTCGTTAGAGTGCCTGTTTTATCTACAACTAAGTGGTTGATCTTACATAGTGTCTCAAACACATGGCCTTTACGAAGCAAAATGCCAAAATTACCCATTCTAGAGGTAGCACAAGTGAGAGCGGTCGGAGTGGCCAGAGATAGCGCACATGGGCATGTAGCAACTAACACAGACAGCATGATCCAAAACGCATCATCTGGTTTTGTTTGATGCCAGTAAAACCAAGTACCAGCAGAGATAATAAGAATCACACCAACAAAGTAACGGGCGACAATGTCGGCAATTTCCGCAATTTTAGGTTTGGAGTGTTGAGCTTCATCTTGTAAACGCACGATATTAGAAATCATTGAATCGGCCTTTGAGCTCACTACCTCGAGTTCAAATGATTCATCTCCGTTTAGCGTTCCCGCATAAACGACATCGCCTCCTCGTTTCACAACGTGCACTGACTCGCCCGTTAGCATGGATTCATCAATATGAATACGGCCTGAAATAACTTTACCGTCAGCGGGGATATGTTCACCAGGTAGAACGCGAATACGATCGCCAACTTTTAGCGTCTTCACGGGTATCTGATCACCGTCCAGCGTTGTAGCAATTGCAGGAATCAACTTAAGAAGGTTACCACTCGCTGCAGCAGCTTTGCGACGAGCGCGCATCTCTAAGAATCGACCTACTAACAAAAAGAAGGTAAACATCGAGATAGATTCAAAGAAGACTTCGCCTTGTTCAGTTACTGTTGCAACTAAACTTGCAACATAGGCAAAGATCAACGCGATAGAAACCGGGACATCCATACCAAGGGTTCGGCCTTTGATACTGCGCCATGCGTTTAAGTAAAATGGAAGAGCGGAATAAAGCAAAACAGGAGTAGCAAAAATCAAACTTACCCAACGAAAGTAACTTTTAAACTCTGGCTCTAAATCACCAAAGACTTCGAGATACAGTGCAACGGCGAGCATCATGACCTGCATGGTTGCTAAACCTGCAATACCTAGCCGATATAGATATTGCTTCATCATTCGATGGTAAGAGGCTTCTTGCTTATCTGCTTCAAAAGGTGCAGCTTTGTAACCAAGTTTATGTATAACGGAAAGGAGCTCGCTTAACCGTACCTGAGTTTTATCCCAGGCTAGTAACGCTCGATTGGTGGTTGTATTAACACGGATAGATACCAACCCGGCCGTATTAGAAACTTGCTTTTCGATTAACCACGCACAAGCGGCACATGAAACGCCTTCCAAAGAAAGGGTTACTTCAGAAACATTTTCGCGATTTCGTACGAATTCAGATTGTACATCCGGATTATCATAATGAATTAAAGCTTGGAGTTGCTCTGGTACTAGATCTGCCTTTTCTGCAGGCGCAGTGCGGTATTGGTAATATGAGACAAGACCACTATCGACAATAGTCTGCGCCACAGTTTCGCAGCCCGGACAACACATGTCGCGAATTTCACCCAATATTTCTACTTTGAAATCCGTGTTGGCTGGTACATCTTCACCGCAGTGATAACAGGATTTACACATATGCTTACTTCATTAACGGTGTTGAAGAGGCAGGAAACTCAACTTTACCTTGGATCATCCATTGCTTGTCGTGTGGTTGTAGTTCAACAAACCATGGTCCTTGAATAGATTCCTCAGCTTTTAGTCGGTAATTACCAGATGCATCCGCTGTTACAAGCTTTGTGAAGTCACGATCAGGAAGAGTACGATGAGTGAAAGTGGCCGTTAGAGCAGGGTAATGAGGTAGCTTCCCTTTAGCGAAAACAATCACAACATTGTTATTTTCAGAGGAAATCTCAGCGTTAAGACCTAGGTCACGAGCGACATTCATTTTACTAATGTCGATATTAATGCCTTTGCCTTTTTTATAGTAATCCTCGGCGACTAAAGAAACAGAGTTGTTCGAGAAAACGACCACAGTAATCACAGTCCAAACTACGACAGTAAGAGGAAGGATGATTAGGAACCACGGCCAAAATTGTTTATACCAAGGCTTTACCATAAAAAAGTTCTCAACAGCTAAATGAAAAAATGTAAGGCGTTAAATTTAAAGGAAAGACAGCCCCTCTGAAAGGGGCTGTTATTGCTATGTTACGTAATATCTCAGTTACTTACTCTCTGAGTTACTTAAACTCCAGACATATGAGGCAACGAGCTGAACTTTATCTTCACCCAAAATGTCTTTCCACGCAGGCATTACGCCTGAGCGTCCGTTCATTACGGTTTCTGTTACAGCTGCACGAGAGTCACCAAATAACCAGTCTTGGTCTGTAAGGTCAGGCGCACCGACTGCAGGGTTACCCTTACCATCGGTACCATGACAAGCTGCACACACTACGAAGCGTGCTTTACCTGCCGCGGCTTCACGAGCATTTACTTTACGACCAGATAGACTAAGTGTGTAACTTACAACTTCTTGAACACCTTGCTCACCAAGGGCATCTTTCCATGCTGGCATTTGACCAATACGGCCGTGCATGATGGTTGTAACGATCGCTGCTGGCTCGCCACCATATAGCCATGCATCATCAGTCAGGTTAGGGAAGCCTTTCTGACCACGTGCATCAGAGCCATGGCATTGAGAACAGTTTTGCAAAAACAAACGCTGACCAACTTTTAATGCTTCAGGATCTTGCGCAATTTCAGGAATTGGGCGTAGACCACTGTCATTGTGCGCAAGTTTACGGAATGCTTCGCCGAAGTAAGCGTCGGCATCATCCAGTTCTTTTGCATATTGGTTTAGTTGCTTGTTCTCTTGTGCTGCAGCGATGGCTTCTTTTGACTCTTCTAGTGAGCGAACGGTTTGAGCCGAACTCTGCCAGTTTAAAAAGCCCTTGAAGCTACCTAGGCCTGGGAATAGGGCAAGGTAAACTGCTGCGAACACAAATGTGCTTACAAACAGGTAAGTCCACCACTTTGGTAGAGGGTTGTTTAGCTCGCGAATACCATCGTACTCGTGGCCCATGTCTTCCCCTTCCTCGACGCCCATTTTATCTTTAGCGCACCAAGTCAGGAGAATCGCACAGCCTACTAGCGTACCGACAGTAATCACGATAATCCAGAGACTCCAGAATGTAGTCATTACTTCTTCACTCCTTGGTTATTAGGGGTCTTTTGTTCTTCGTCAGCAAACACCAAGTTGGCATCTTCTTCAAAGCGTGCTTTACGCTTTTTACTAAATGCCCACCATACGATGCCAATAAAACTAGCGAAGAGTACAACGGTATAAATACTATGAATTGTACCGAAATCCATATGATCCCCTTACTTCATTGCATGACCAAGAGACTGAAGGTAAGCGATGATTGCATCCATCTCTGTTTTACCTTCTACTTCTTTAGCCGAATTCGCGATCTCTTCATCAGTGTATGGAACGCCGAACTGATCACGAAATAGCTCAAGTTTCTTCTGAGTTAGCTTACCGTCTAAAACGTTTTCAGCTAGCCACGGGAAACCTGGCATGTTTGACTCAGGTACAAGCTCACGAGGATCTAACAGGTGAACACGGTGCCATTCGTCAGAATAACGACCACCAACACGAGCTAAATCCGGGCCTGTACGCTTAGAGCCCCAAAGGAATGGGTGTTCCCAAACACTCTCACCAGCAACAGAGTAGTGACCGTAACGTTCAGTCTCTGAGCGGAAAGGACGAACCATCTGGCTGTGACAAACGTTACAACCTTCACGGATGTAGATATCACGGCCTTCCATCTCCAAAGGAGTGTAAGCGCGCAGATTTTCTACAGGTTCAGTCGTTTGCTTTTGGAAAATCAGAGGCGTGATCTCTACAAGAGCGCCCCAACTGATAGCAAACACGATAAAAATAGCCAACAAACCGACATTACGTTCTAAGATTTCATGGCGATTATTAGAATTATTACTCATTCTTAAATCTCCTTATGCCGGATGTGGGATAGCTTTTAGGCTTTCTTTAGGTGCACTTACCGTTTTGTACGTGTTGTATGCCATTAGGAACATACCAGATAGGAAGATAAATCCGCCTAGGAAACGTACAAAGTAGAACGGATAAGACGCTTCTACAGACTCAACAAAGCTGTAAGTTAGCGTACCGTCAGAGTTAACCGCGCGCCACATAAGACCTTGCATTACACCAGAGATCCACATCGCAACGATGTAAAGAACGGTACCGATTGTTGCTAGCCAGAAATGCACATTAACTAGACCAACAGAGTACATACGCTCCTGGCCAAATAGGCGAGGTACCAAGTGATATACAGAGCCGATAGAAACCATCGCAACCCAACCTAACGCACCAGAGTGAACGTGACCAATGGTCCAGTCTGTGTAGTGAGAAAGTGCGTTAACCGTCTTAATCGACATCATCGGGCCTTCAAAGGTAGACATACCGTAGAACGACAGTGAAACGATTAGGAAACGTAGGATAGGGTCATAACGAAGCTTATGCCATGCACCAGATAACGTCATAATACCGTTGATCATACCACCCCAAGAAGGAGCAAATAGAACCAGCGACATAACCATACCTAGAGACTGAGTCCAGTCTGGTAGCGCTGTATAATGAAGGTGGTGAGGGCCTGCCCAAATATATAGAGAAATAAGTGCCCAGAAGTGAACGATAGATAGACGGTAAGAATAAACAGGACGTTCAGCTTGTTTAGGAACGAAGTAGTACATCATACCTAGGAAACCAGCGGTCAGTAGGAAACCTACCGCATTGTGTCCATACCACCACTGAACCATCGCATCCACTGCGCCCGAGTAAATCGAGTAAGATTTACCGAGTGACACAGGAATAGCCATGCTGTTCACGATGTGAAGTACTGCTACTGTGATAATAAAGGCACCGAAGAACCAGTTTGCCACATATATGTGTGACGTGTTTCGTTTCACCAGTGTGCCGAAGAACACCACCGCATATGATACCCATACTAGCGCAATTGCGATATCAATAGGCCATTCTAGCTCAGCATACTCTTTACCCGATGTTAAACCGAGAGGCAAAGTAATGGCTGCTGCCAGGATGATTGCTTGCCAACCCCAAAAGGTGAAGGCAACGAGTGGGCCACCAAAAAGACGTGTTTGACATGTGCGCTGTACAACATAATAAGACGTTGCGAACAGAGCACTGGTACCAAACGCAAAAATTACCGCATTAGTATGCAGTGGACGTAAGCGACTGTACGTCAACCACGGCGTATCAAAGTTTAGCTGTGGCCAAACTAATTGAGCGGCAATCAAAACACCAACAGCCATACCAACTATGCCCCATAAAATGGTCACAAGGGTAAATTGGCGAACGACTGTATAGTTGTAGTTTTGTTCAAGCTGCTTTACTTGGCTCATTTGCATGCTTCCAATTTCTAATTAACTACACTTTTACTTCCAACACGACTTGCGTCGTAACACCACCCAAGTAAACTCTAGAATTCAAGTGTTATCATCACCTTATTTCCATTGCTGACTTTAATAAAAAGTGGCATTTTCAGCGTGACACTATACTTGAATTAACAATTCAATGACAGGGTAGTAA
>NZ_WXWS01000461.1:0-7264 GCF_009904715.1 Vibrio sp. V42_P2S4T144
TTATACTACTGATCGATTTATCATTACCGTACTTATTTACACAATAAACAAGTGTACGGTCAGTGTTTTTCTACCTTTAACTTGCTGTGAAAATAATATGAAAAAACAAACGGGATTTACTCTAATAGAGTTAGTCGTAGTTATTGTCGTGCTCGGTATTCTTGCTGTCACTGCCGCGCCACGCTTTTTAAACCTTCAAAGCGATGCACGTGAAGCACGTTTGGAAGGAATGAAAGGCGCTATTGCGTCAGCATTAGGCGTGGGTTATGGGAAAATGGCGATTGCGGGATTGGAAAGCAAGCCTTACGTTTCAAACTTCGTAGACAGTGCTTTAATGGCAGATTTACCATTTGACGGCTGTAATATTGGTGGTTCAAAGCGCTGTGTTTTTTTATATGGATATCCTGATTCTGATAGCGAATCGATGAAGTTACTCGTGCAAGGACTGAACGAAGAAGACTCGGATTGGAAAACATTTCATCACCCGGCTGGTTCAACAACTCGCGAAATGGTCATTGCTGCAGCCGACGAAAAAAGAGCTAGCCTTACACAATGCGGAATTTTATATGGGCCACCGCAGACTCCAAACGAGAGTTACACCTTAGATATTCTTCCCTGCCCTCAATAAAAATAAGGCTGCCAATCGGCAGCCTTATTTGTTTCATCTGATCGGTTTTTTACGCAAAGTTAAACACGTATTTATCCATCATATTCACCATGCGGCCAATCTCTGGCTTGGTAATCGTATCATTTGCGCCAAGAGATAGTGCTTTCGCTCGGTTATCCTCACTCATCAATGACGAGAACATAATGATCGGCATTTCATGAAACGCTTCGGTATCTCGTAGTCTCTTCACTAAGTGCATACCATCCATTCGAGGCATTTCTACGTCCGTAACCACCGCATCTAATAGCTCTTTAACTGGCAAGTTTTCTTCTTTCGCGACCTCGATCAAGCTCATCAACTTCTCATGCGCCTCACCACCGTCTTTACATGTGATCACATTGTAACCTGAAGAAGCTAATGTATCTTGGATCAAAGAGCGAATAAATGCTGAGTCATCCACCACCATGATCGTTTTAGCATTACGCTTACCGACCATTCTCTGGTTGAGATCCACCGACTTGTCCCCTTTCACATCGTATTTTTCCATACTCAGTTCTGGGTTGATGTCTGCGATGATTTTTTCAAAGTCGAGAATCATGATCAGGTTGCCTTCTTTACGGACAACGGCTACTACACAATCTTGTTCGCCCGCTTCCAAAAACTGACTTGGTGATTCCACATCATTCCAAGAGATACGATGAATACGCGAAATGCTGTCAATTAAGAAGCCATTGGTCATTTTGTTGAAATCCGTAACGATTACAAACTTGCGCTCCAGATCTTGTCGTGTTGGCACACCTAACCAACCAGCTAAATCCACTAAAGGCGTCAGTACATCTCTGGATGAGAACACACCAATCATATGAGGTTGTGCGTTTGGATAATCGGTTGTTTCTGGCACGCGAATCACTTCTCGTACTTTCGCAACGTTAATGCCGTAATAACAAGTTTTTGTGCTGCCATCTGGCAATGTTTTTTCTAAATGAAACTCGATGATTTCAAGCTCATTGGTACCACTTTCTGTCAAAATGGTGCTGGTTACGTTACTCATAAAGCCAATTATCCAACCAAAAATACGCATCAGAAAAGTTTGATGCAAACGCCATGAGAAGCCGTTCTCTGGCTAAAAATCCAAAAGTCCTTTGTAGTCGTTACAACAAAATTTGTAAACCATCAAAAGGACGGCTAACGCACATTTCCATACCAAACCATGTAAAATTGTCTCATTTTTGAACACGACATTATGAGTGGCCAAAGTGCGAATTAACACCTCCACTTTTAGCGGCAGAGTCAATGAAAAGTTTAGAAATAATTTGAAGTAATGTTCAGCGTCAATAGCCAAACCTATC
The DNA here is from genome assembly GCF_009904715.1 of Vibrio sp. V42_P2S4T144. Taxonomy (NCBI): domain Bacteria; kingdom Pseudomonadati; phylum Pseudomonadota; class Gammaproteobacteria; order Vibrionales; family Vibrionaceae; genus Vibrio; species Vibrio sp. V42_P2S4T144. The sequence continues at coordinate 1,957 of NZ_WXWS01000461.1, forward strand.
TAACAGATATCAGTACAAAGTTGGCTACTGTGCTCATGCCTGGTGTATAACAAGCTCTCTTCAAGTGGCATGGTATAAAACTGCGCTTGTGAACACACGGGTTTAAATCGAAGCGCTAGAGGCATCGCAAGAAAATCTGAAGGCATAGAACACTGAAAGAACACTTTCAGTTTGTTAGTTTTCTGTCAGCGTAAGTTTTAAGCAATCATCCTATCACTAGGTATTTCAATACCTGACATCGCTATTCCCATAATCAAGACACTGATTTTCACTTTTGGAAAGAGTCATTTTCCTTCCTCTTAGCAAGGTTTTTCCTACAATCCTATTCATCCAATTGCGCTGTCGCCTGACAGCACACTAGTTGATGTATTAGGTGAGGTTAACTTTGAATAATGTTCTTATTATCGACGCTCAACCATTGTATAGCGAAGCTCTTGCTTCTCTAGTTGAATCTGTAGTCAACACAGCTGAAGTGATTCAAACCACTGACAGTGCGGAAGTGATGGATCTTGTTCGAGGCCAAAAGATTGATTTGATTATTCTAGACGTAGTGCTTGGCGACCGCGATGGTATGCGTTTAGCCAAAAACATTTTAGCGACGGGATATCGTGGCCGACTGTTATTTGTTTCTTCACGCGACTACTCGAGTCTTTCTAAAGCAGCGTACGAAATGGGCGCAAACGGCTTCTTAAGCAAACATGAAACAAGAGAGACCATTATTGACGCAATTGTGAGTGTTTCACGTGGTTACTCAATGTTTAAGTCGACTCACACACCATCGTCGGGTAACGTAACACTTTCAAATCGCGAAGCCATGGTGTTCCATTATCTTGTACAAGGCTACTCAAATAAGAAGATTTCTGAACAACTTTCACTCAGCGCTAAAACAATCAGCACCTACAAAACGCGTATTCTGAAAAAGTACCATGCGGACACGTTGATTGAACTTCTGCATACTATTCCTCAGTCAGAAAACATTGAGTTTTGCCGCTAAGCGCTCATGTATTTTGCAATAGCACCGATTAACAACTGGTGCATTGCATCATGTCTTAAGCTTTGCTTCACCTGTACAACCACTTTTGGCCAGCCATCTGGGTAAAAATGCTCTGGCACTCTTATAAATTTATATCCATCAATTGGCGCCTGATATTCAAGTAATACGGTTGCGGCGCTTTTTTGTTTAATTAGCTTCAATACGCTGCTTACGTTGTCTAGAGCCGCAATACGGTTGATGACCATACCGTGGCTTTCCATTGCACGCTTAACGAGCTGCTCTTTCTCTTTCCAACCGATAATCTCTAACATGATAAAGGGAAGTTTGGCTGCTTCTTCTAGGGTGGTAATTCCCAGCTCTTCAGGGACAACTACCACAGCAGGCGCATAGCCGATGAACTTCTGATAAACAGATTTCGGAACATCCTCGTTGAAGTAATGTAACTGCGCATCCACTTTGCCTAGGATTATCTCTTCTATCGTATACTCTGTAATCGTTGCTATCGAAATGTGCGCCTTGGGAAACAGCACCATTAAATCCATTGCAAGTAAATGCCCAAATGAGTATTGAGCGGTTTGCGGTAAACAAATGGTGATGTCTTTTTCGTAATTTTCCGGTTCAAACTCATCTCTAATTAGACAAGTTTCAAGCTTCTCGAGTGCATCGGAAATTTTAGGTAATTGACGTTTTAAATAGTCCGTCGGTTCCATGTGGTGAGGATGCCGAATAAACAATTCATCGTTTAGCTGGAGTCGCAATCGGGCAAGGTATTTGCTAATTGACGCTTCGCTCTTCCCCATCGCTTTCGCAACGGGCTTGAGCTGACGGTGCTTATCCAGTAAGACAAGTATTTTAAGTAAGTTTAAGTCGAGATCTTTGTTCACGTGCTACACCAAATGTAAGGTCGAGAATAAATAGAGCAATCACTATTTGTTGACTGCTCTAATATAAAAGACCACTCATTCTGTTTGGTCAAATTAATCAAACAGTTATGTCATGGTTATGTTCCGTAACTTAACATTGAGTCAATACTAGCGCTGCTTAATGGGACTTTTGTCTGTGTTTTTTCATCTCATAGAGATCTTCATCTGCACGTACAATAACGTCCTGAAGCGTTTCGTGTAATTCATTCGCCGCGATACCAGTACTCACACTAACTTCGATATCCAAGGTCTTTAGTCGATTATCTTTAACGACACTACGAAGCTTCTTCGCCAATATTGAAGATTGACTGATACTGCAACCCGGCAGAATCGCAACAAACTCATCACCACCAGTTCGAACTAGATAATCACTATTTCGAAACACTTTAGACATAGCATCAGCAATAATTCCAATAACTTCGTCCCCTACATGGTGACCGTAATGGTCATTGATTCGCTTGATCCTATCGCCATCTATTGCAATGACGGAATATGGCGCGGTTTCCAAACGACGTTTGAACTCGCTATCTTGAAAAACTCTGCGGTTAAACAATCCCGTTAAATCATCTTTCGTCACGTTCGTCAGTGCTTTCGCGAGGCGAAGTTTGCTCTCTTTAGATTCATAAGCTTTGTTGTAATACGCTAAGGTTACGAAAAAGAAGATGATAAACAAGAACACGTAATCCAATACAATTTTACTGAATGGGTACATGTAAACGATAAGATTGTTGTTGTCTGCGACATATGATTGGGTGTACGCGAATGATGGAAAGGGGTAGCCAGCGAAATAAATCACCATTTGTTTGTTCCCATTCGCTATTTGAACATCCACCGCTTTCCCATCATTATAAAGCGGCGAGAGGTATAATTGTTCCGAGAACTCTCCCACTAACTCACCTTGAAAGTAAACCGGACTCATGATGCTTATCGCCATGTCATCGGAGTATGTCGTTTTAAATGGTAGGGAAAACAATACCCGGTCCGTTAGTTGCTCTTTCCACGCGGCTAACACACAAGAATAGTTACTTTTACACCAATCAACATCAAACGTGGCTTTCACTCCCTCTAGCGCTTCAATCGGTCTCTCTAAGATGAGTTTGTTTCCAGTATAAGAACGAAAATACATAACGGCATTTTGTCGATTGAACGCATTTGATAAATACGCTTCAGCCTGATGAAGCGATTTCCGTGCAACAGCTTCAACGTAATTAAGTTTTTCATAACGTGACAGGGAGTAAATCGCATCTTGAAAGCTCAGCTCTGTTTGCGCTTCTACTTCACTCACGCTCATGCCTTTGTATTGCTCGAGCTGCGCTTCCGTCAATAGCCCCATGAGAATTACTTTTTGTTTTATTTTGGCTAAATTATTCGCGTAAGTGTTGAACTGCTTTACTTCATAAGAAATTAACACCGCACCAATCATTGTGACAGAAGTGACGAATAGTAATGTTGCGATGAAAAGAGACAACGCGATACTTTTAAGTGTCATGATGCGGTCTTACCCCCCCCGCCACTCTTGTTAGCTCAACAATGTTCTTTACGTTAAATTTATCCAATAGACGACGTTTGTATGTGCTGACTGTTTTGTCACTTATTGATAGCACTGAAGCGATTTCTCGATTGGACTTTCCTTGTAATAAATACTTCATTACTGCGCTTTCTCTGCTTGAAAGTTGTGGCATTTCTCGAACGCTATTAACAACTTGCTTAAATTTGAAGAAGGTATACCCCTTCTCTACCGCTTCTATCGCGTCTTTAAGAATGTCGTGATTTTCCGATTTACACACATAGCCATCAGCGCCAGAACGAAAAGCCATTTGGCTGTACATTTGGCTAGTTTCAGCGGAGAAGAAAATGACTTTGCCTTCATAACCATGGGATTTGATACGTTTGTAGAAATCAAACCCATCGCAATCTGCCAAGTTCAAATCTAAGATCAACAGTTGAATTTCTTCCTTTTTCAATATTTGTAATGCCATCTTCGCTGATGTTGCAGTAAATACCCCATTTGTTTTACCTAACTCTTCCAGCAACGACTTGATTGCAACACAAACGAGAGGATGATCGTCAAAGATCAAGTAATTCAATTTATTCATATCTTTCATTTAGTATGGTTATGGCTTCTAGTGGCATGGGTTTATCAATGTAGAAGCCTTGGCAAAGATCAATGCCATACTCACGTATCGCTTGCAGTGTGACTTCGTCTTCAATACCTTCCGCGACCAGTCGTATATTCAAACTTTTCGCTAACGCGCAAATAGCAACAACGATGTTGCGTTTTTTGATATCGCATTCGACACCTTGTACAAACGAACGATCGATTTTTAACTCGTTGAATGGCAGTTGAGCCAGTTTTTCAAACGTCGATGACCCCGTGCCAAAATCATCTATTGAGACAGTGACACCGTTCATCCTCAACTTGAGTAAATTCTTGTACAGGGACGCGCTAGTCTGAAATGTATCTCGCTCTGTAATTTCAATGGTGATTTGTGATGGGTCAATCTCGCTCTCTAAACATTGCTGTAAAAAGTAATGAGAGAACGCCGTATCTTCTAAATTTTCATGGTCTACATTGATGGATACGTTTTGCGTCAATCCGCGGTGTTTCATGTCATAGATAACATTACTCAATACAGCTTGAAACAACTCTCCAGAAAGGCGGCAACGCTCTACAATTGGCAAAAAATAATGAGGGGGTAACACACCATAAATAGGATGATTCCAACGCGCGAGCGCTTCATACCCAAGCACTTCCCCACTTTGCACATCGACTAAAGGCTGGTAATAATTTTTCACGCGCCCTTCAGCCAGAGCAAACAGGAATTCTTGATCTTCCACTTCAATAGGTTGCGCAAAGCTGACTTGTTTCGCTTTTTCATCTTTTATTTTACCCAACAAATCAACGACTTCATTTTCATCGTATGGCTTAGGCAGCTTCCCTAATACTTCAAAACTAAATCCCTCGCACATGGCTCTTACCGCAGAAATAATGGTCAATTCCATTGCACTGACCAGTACAACTTGCCCCTGGTACTGGACTTTATCGAGCATTTCCATCATATCGATGCCGTCTTTTCCGGGCATTTGGATATCACAAAAAATCACGTCAAAATATTGTTCCTGCACACTCTGAATAGCGGCATCCACACAGTTAAAAGGGATGACTTGCGCGCAATAGCGTTCCAATATTTGCGTAAGTATTGTGGTTTGTAGCGGATGGTCATCAATCACCATCACATTAAATTGTGTATTCATTTGTCTCTACCCAATAGTTTATGTTTTCGATCTCCTGCTCGATTCGTAAAATTAGCTCCGCTGTTCGCCTGTCAAACTCCGCAGCAGTAACTCGTTCTGCCTCAATACAAAGCTCAGCCAGCATGCTTACCCCTAT
>NZ_WXWS01000600.1:0-7249 GCF_009904715.1 Vibrio sp. V42_P2S4T144
ACGGTTTACACTGCAATGTTTGATTAAAAATCAACCTTCCAGTGGCTTGTGCAAATACGAATATGTGTCGGGTTTAACTCATTGCAAAGAGAACTTAAAAACAAACATGTTCGAATTTCCCCAATTTTCTAAGCACTCCGTAAAAAATGATGTGCTATCAGGCTTAACCGTTGCGCTAGCATTGGTTCCTGAAGCTGTCGCATTTGCGTTCGTCGCAGGCGTAGATCCGATGGTCGGTCTTTACGCTGCATTCATCGTTGGTCTTATTACTTCCATTTTCGGTGGTCGTCCTGGCATGATTTCTGGTGCAACAGGTGCCATGGCAGTCGTAATGGTTTCGCTTGTCGCGACTCACGGTGTCCAGTACCTATTCGCAGCCATCATGCTCGCTGGTATTCTTCAAATTGCCGCTGGTATGTTTAAATTGGGTAAGTTCATCCGTATCGTGCCTCACCCTGTGATGATTGGTTTTGTGAACGGTCTGGCTATTGTTATCTTCCTAGCTCAGTTGGGTCAGTTTAAAGCGCCAGATATCAACGGCATGCTTACTTGGCTACCACAAGACCAAATGCTACTAATGCTTGGTTTGGTTGCGCTAACTATGGCAATCATTCACTTTCTACCAAAAATCACAACGGCTGTACCCTCTTCACTTGTTGCAATCGTAACGGTGACTGCTTTAGTGGTTGGTTTGGATCTGGAAACTCGTACTGTTGTTGACTTCCTGCGTACAATGTCTGGTGATGAAGCGGCAACACTCGCAGGTTCACTGCCGACCTTCTCTATTCCGGCGGTGCCATTTACGCTAGAAACTCTACAAATCATTCTTCCATACGCGATCATTCTAGCGGCCATTGGTCTAATTGAATCTCTACTAACACTGACAGTTTTAGATGAGATGACGAATACTCGTGGTCAATCTAACCGCGAATGTATCGGTCAAGGTATGGCAAACATGACGTGTTCTGTGTTTGGCGCAATGGGTGGTTGTGCGATGATTGGTCAGTCGATGATCAACGTAAACTCAGGTGGTCGCGGCCGTCTATCTGGTATCGTTGCAGCTATCGCTCTATTGATGTTTATCTTATTCGCTTCTTCGCTAATTGAAATGATCCCACTCGCTGCTCTGGTTGGTGTGATGTTCATGGTTGTCATTGGTACATTCGAATGGGCAACATTTAAGCTAGCACGCCGCGTACCGAAGCAAGACTTCTTCGTTATTGTTCTTGTGACCGTTGTTACTGTTCTTACTGACCTTGCTGTTGCCGTAGCGGTTGGTGTTATCGTTTCTGCATTAATGTTTGCATGGCAACACGCTAAGCACATCTATGCCGACACGTGCTTAAACGAGGAAGGTTCAAAAGAGTACAAGATTCACGGCCCTATTTTCTTTGGCTCTGCGGCTAACTTCCTGGAGTTGTTTAACGCGCCTGAAGATCCAAAAGATGTGATTGTCGATTTTGCAGACTCTCGCGTGACAGATCACTCTGCAATTGAAGCCATTGAAACACTGGCTGAGCGTTACAATGCTCAAGGTAAAACGCTGCACCTTCGTCACCTAAGCCCAGATTGTCGTAAACTTTTGGACAAAGCTGGCAGCTTGGTTGAAATTAACGTGAAGGAAGACCCAAGCTACAAAGTCGCAACCGACATACTAGCGGGTTAACACGAATAAAAAGGGATGAGCTGAGCTCATCCCTTTTTCTATTGTCTTCAAGCACGGCGATTATAGCTTCTTCAAAATTGCGTCTGATGCCTCTTCGATTAAATCAAGCACCAGTTCAAAGCCATCTTCCCCACCATAATATGGGTCCGGGACTTCGTCGTAACCTGACTCAGAATGACTTAAAAATAACGATACTTTGTGTCGATACTTCAACGGACAAATATCCAATAAATCGGCCAAATTTGCTTTATCTGCGGCTAATATAAGGTCAAACTTTTCAAAGTCATCAATGGTGACTTGGCGCGCTTGCATTCCTTTAAAAGAATAACCTCGCTGCTTTCCTGCTGCCATCGCTCTTGAATCCGGTCGGTTTCCTGCGTGGTAGCCAATTGTACCTGCCGAATCAACCTCTACTTCAACGCCTAGCTTTTGAGCTTTCGCTCTTAACACTGCCTCTCCAGTTGGTGACCGACAAATGTTTCCCATACAAACAACAAGTATTTTCTTCATTTTATTCCCTGAATTATCGGTGGTTTTTCTTCACGATATGTTGGTCTATCATAGCGAGATAAATCAATGAACCCAAATTAGCTTGGGCACAGCACGAAAAGGAATTGAGGAAGTATTATGTCTATCGAAGAAAATAAAGAAGCACGCCATAAAGCTCGCCAACAAAAAGTCAAAGAACAGGTAGACGCAAAAATCGCTGCTGCTCAAGAGGAAAAAGGTCTGCTACTGATCATTACCGGAAATGGTAAAGGTAAATCGACATCAGGATTCGGTACGATCGCACGCGCAGTGGGTCATGGTTTGAATTGTGCTGTCGCGCAGTTTATTAAAGGTACTTGGGACAACGGTGAGCGCAACCTACTTGAGAAACTCGGCGTTGAATTCCAAGTAATGGCAACCGGCTTTACGTGGGAAACTCAAAACAAAGCCGCTGATACCGAAGCAGCGCAAGGCGTATGGCAAGAATGTAAGCGCATGCTGCAAGACGACTCTATCGATGTCATCTTGTTTGACGAGCTAACTTATATGGTGAGCTACGGCTACATCGACTTAGACGAAGTGGTCGAAGCACTGAGCAACAGACCTAAAATGCAGTCGGTTATTATTACTGGGCGTGGCGCACATCGAACCCTGATTGAAATGGCCGATACCGTTTCTGAAGTGAAAAATGTAAAGCACGCATTTGAATCTGGCGTAAAAGCCCTCAAAGGCGTCGATTGGTAACACTCGCAGAGTAATTTAAAAAGGGTTGGCAAAATGCCAGCCCTTTTGATTTTCACGCACGGTTAGTTGAAAAGATTCTTCAATAAACCATCGACCGCATCTTTGGTTTTCTCGTCTTTGATTTTGTCCGTTAGCTTCTCTACGCCACGATCGATTTCTTTCTGAGCTTTCTGCTTCAGAACATCATCAAATACGAGCTTGAATTTAGGATCCGCCCACTTACCAGACACATTGATTGGAATCGTGATATCTTTCAGCTCATCTATATCTTTGCCGCCTTGGCCTTCTAGGCTGCCTACAACTGACGTGCTGATAGTAAAGTCGACTGTTTCATTGATGTAGTTTGCGGTACCTTTACCACGAACACGTAACAATGGAGACTGAGCTTGCATATTATCCGTTGATACTACACCTTTGTTGAGTTTCAATGTCGCCGTCATCGCACTAAAGTCTGTTTTCTTAACTTCATTGGTGCCTTCAACTTTTTGCCCTTTAAATTTCGCATAGTTTTCACGAATCAACTGAGCAACGTTGATGCCATTCACCGCACCGTCAGCAAAATTGATAACAACCGTACCAGATAGATTCTTCTTGATACCGGTAGGCGTGAGACTCTTACCTGTAACATTCACATCAATGTTACCTGTCCCTTCAAGTTTGTCGTTTTCAGCAACGTCTATAAGTAGCGGTTGAACTTTCACGCCTTTGATTGACTTTTTAACGCTGTAAGTCGCTGGTGATTGGCGTGCATCTAACTTCGCTGTCGCTGAGATTGAGCCTTGGTACAACTTCGAACTAAATGATGTAAGCTCAAACACGCCACGATTTACAGTGAAGCTCGTTTTTACCGCTTCCATCTTCGCATTTGCCGCTTTGAATTTGTCGATGGTAATGTCACCCTTTACATCTAACGTTTTCAACGCAGACAAATCAGGCTCAACCTCAGGTCCGGCAGGAGCACTCTCGCCACCAGAAGCAGGCTTATTACCTTCGGCAGCTTGCTTATCTAACCCTAAGAACTCATCAAGATCGATATTGGGGCTATGGAGAGCAAAGCGTACTTTAGGAATATCACCGAGTGTCACATCTGCCTTACCATCTAGGGCGATAGCATTCGCTGTTAACTTCTCTAGAACAAAACTCAGATGGTTTTTCGTTAGGTCGAAAGACAGATCAGACACCATGTCGACTTTCATCGGGGACTGAGGTAAGGCATCACCCTCAAAAGTCGATTTAAGAGTTAACTTATCCAACTGTACTTTGCTGATAGCCTTGTCCACGCTAAGTTGACCAGCACCCTGCATATCTAACTTCATACCACCAGCGTCACCCTTAATGGCATAAGTCAGGTTATTTACTTTATCGAATTCAAACGTGTCTAAACCGATCGTTGCCGATTCAATTTTATTGGCAGGGTCAGAGTATGTCGCATCAAAGTTGATGTTCTTTAGCGCGTAGTTTGCCAAACCTTTTTCTAGCTTAAAGTCTGCCTGACCTTTCGCGGTGAACTTTTGGTCGTTCATTTCGCCCTTCACGCCAAAATCAGCCGTTGTCCAGTTGTCAAAAGCGAATTCGGAAAGGTTTAATGAAATATCATAAAGTTTGGTGTAACTACCGGCTTGCTTATCCTGCATTTCTAATGAACCGTTAGAAACAGTAACGCCAGCAAGATTAATACTCCAATCAGAACCAGAAGTTTGCGTTTCACCATTTTGCGTAGGCGCAGCATTGCTCTCTTGTTCTGCTTGTTGTGTTTGGGCTTTCGTCAATGCATCAATATTCTTGCTGCCATCTTTCTTGGTTTCAATGTAGAACTCAGCACCATCAAGCGTGACGTTTCCAATTTCAAGCTGCTGACTAAAAAGTGGCATAACAGAGATGTCTACACCAACGGTATCAACTTTGAATAAATTGGGTTTACTAAAGCCTTGTGGATTTCGCAATTCTGTATGTCCCAACTCAAAGCCAATCGATGGGAAAAATTGCCAACTGATATCCCCTTCAATCACCAACTCTAATCCCGTTTGCTTTTGCGCTTGCTCAACAATAAGGGGTTTAAACTGATTCGGATTGACGAAGATGGTTAACGCTAAAATTGCGACCAAAATGACCACAATCGGTATTGCTAGAATTAAGAGCAGTTTCTTCATTTGTTTTTCCTTGCTCGAGTGTTTTTACAATTATAAGCGCAGACTCCATTTACCGCTGACAGTTCCACAAAAGCGTGAAAAGTGTCTGGTTTTAACCTGCAACTGACTAATTTAAAAACAAAAAAAGAAGTGGCACTTAAGGTGCCACTTCTTCTCCTAAAAATAAAGCGATATAGCCGTCTATAGGCTTAAGCTTTCAAAAGTCTTGCAATGTGAGCTTTTAATACATCAATTGCGATACGGTTTTTACCACCGCGAGGAACAATAATGTCCGCATATTGCTTAGAAGGTTCGATAAACTGCATGAACATCGGACGTACTGTTTGTTGGTATTGCTTAAGAACAGACTCCATAGTTCGGCCTCGTTCTTCCACATCACGCTTAACACGGCGAAGCAAGCAAATATCTAACGGTGTGTCCATAAATACTGTCGCATGCATCAAATCACGAAGACGAGGGTCTGTAAGAAGAAGGATACCTTCTAGAATGATCACCTTTTTAGGTGTCATTGTGGTGGTGTTAATTGTTCTTGTGTGCTCAGTGTAGCTGTACTCAGGCACTTCTACTGCTTCACCACGTACCAATTTTTCTAGGTGCTCACACAGTAGGTCGTGGTCCAACGCACTCGGGTGATCGTAGTTCGTCTTTACTCGCTCTTCCATGCTTAGGTGGCTTTGGTCGTTGTAGTAGCAATCTTCCGTGATGACACCGATTTGATGATCGCCTACTTTCGCGCGAAGCTCATTATAAATAGTGCTCGCGATCAGACTTTTTCCAGAAGCAGAAGCGCCAGCAATACCTACGATGACGCATTGATTATTATCAGACATTAGTTTGCACCCGATGATGATTTCTAGTCACATAAAAAGATAAACTGCCTGATTATAGGGAGTTCACCCCATAGTTACTAGTTGGAATTAGGGTTTAGTCATAAGTTTCTGCCTGCTCAGAGGATTAACCTCCGAGCAAACGTTAAAATGTGCAATTATCAACCAGCAGGCATAGTAAACTTAGTTCACCATTGTAAAGCTAATCGCATCTGGTTTTGCTTTGCCTTGCCAAAACATCGTGCTACATACGCGATCGGCAAGTTGCTTATAATACCCTGCATGCTCACTTTCTGGGCGTCTTGCTACCGTTGGCACGCCAGCGTCAATATCTTCTCTCATAGAGATATGAAGCGGAATTTGTCCTAACAATGCTAAGCCAAATTCTTGCGACATTTTTTCAGCTCCGCCCATACCAAAAATATGCTCTTTCGCGCCACATTGACTACAAATGTGATAACTCATGTTTTCCACAACACCAATAACCGGGACATGGACTTTGTTAAACATTGCCGCTCCCTTCCTTGCATCGGCAAGGGCTAAATCTTGCGGCGTTGTGACTAGCACGCTACCTGTTACCGGAATTTGTTGTGACAGAGTCAATTGAATATCCCCCGTACCTGGCGGCATATCAATCACCAAATAATCCAAATCTGGCCAATCTGTTTCAGTTAATAACTGCGACAATGCTTTTGAAGCCATTGGACCGCGCCATATCGCCGCTTCTGATTTATCCACCAAATAACCGATAGAATGAGTATAGATGCCGTGAGCAAAAATGGGTTCCATCCACTTGCCATCACGAACTTCTGGTTTAGCATCTTCTTGCCCCAACATCATAGGTACAGACGGACCATAGATATCTGCATCCAACAATCCCACTTTCGCCCCAGATTGAGCAATCGCCAACGCTAAGTTAACTGCGGTAGTAGATTTACCAACGCCACCTTTCGCAGAACTGACGGCAATGATGTTCTTAACACCCTTAACCGAGTTAGCCACTTGAGTTTCTAAAGCTTTAACTCCAAGGCGAATATTAAATGGGAATTCAGCCACTTTACCCGAGGCTTGCTGCTGTTTGATCCAGTCATGCAGTACGGTTTGAAGCTCATTACTTGCGAATGGCAACGTTATATCAATAGAACCCTGTGTCGTAATCGAAATTGCGCCATGAATATCTGCCCAGTTTTCCACCAACTGTGGATGTTGGAATTGGTTAAACCAGTGACAAAAATCTTGTTTTGAAGTGAACTGATGCATAAGCCCTCCTTTTAGATGTCATGCTACCACCGTCCAGGCTCAACCAGAACCCCAAAAAAACTAAGGCATTCCGCAGTTTGACACCTTGGAGTTAGTCAGTTCATGGGGTAGTA
>NZ_WXWS01000323.1:0-7239 GCF_009904715.1 Vibrio sp. V42_P2S4T144
AAATAAGATAGCTCGCCATTTACAAATACAGATTCAATACCTTGCGCGACGGAAATTGGATTTTCGAACGTTGCAGTATCTTTAATTGTATTTGGGTTAAATAAAACCAAGTCTGCGTAAGCGCCTGATTTTATTTCCCCACGATCTTTTAATTGGTATCGTGTTGCCGACATCCCCGTCATCTTGTGAATCGCTTCTGCCAATGGGAAAAGCTGCTCTTCACGACAGTAATGCCCCAAGACTTTCGGGAATGTGCCCCACAAACGTGGATGTGGGTGCGGGTCATTTGGTAATCCGTCCGAGCCCACCATGGTCAACTTATACTTAAGGACACGTTTGACGTCGTTTTCATCCATGCAGTGATAAACCGCGCCCGCAGGTTGCAACGCTTTTGCTGCTTCCATAAGAGGCAGTTGCATCTCGTCAGCAATGTCTTTCAGCATCTTGCCAGCGTGTTCAGGTTTACTTTCAGACCAAGTGATGAAGATGTCGATTTCATCCGTCACCTGTTTTAAATCCAACGTTGACGAACTCGCAGAATATGGGTAGCAATCGCAAGACACGTCTTGATGCTCAGAAACCTTATCCATCAAATCCAGCACTTCTACCGTGCGTCCCCAGTTGCCTGCACCTGCGCATTTCAGATGAGAAATCACCACTGGCACTTTGGCGTACTGCCCAGTTTCAAAGGCTTCTTCCATTGCGCTGATAATTTCTTCAAACTCGGTACGCATGTGTGTGGTGTAGATACCACCGTGATGGCCAAGAATTTCCGCTAGGCGCATGACTTCATCCGCGTTCGCTTGCTTGGCACTCGCATAAGCAAGACCCGAGCTCAAACCCAATGCGCCCTCTTCCATCGCTTGTGCCAGTGTTTGGCGCATTTGCTCGATTTCTTCATCGGTAGCCGTGCGCAGTAAGTCGTCCATCACGTTGTTACGTAAAGTTGTGTGACCGACTAACGCAGCAACGTTGACCGCAGGGTTCGCCGCTTGTACCGCCTTCGCATACTTCGCAAAAGTTGGGTATTTGAAGTCTTCCTGCTTGCCCAATAGGTTCATTGGGTCTGGCGGAGTATCACTGAGTACCGCAGGGCTCGCGCTAATTCCGCAATTGCCTACGATTACTGTCGTCACACCTTGGCTGATCTTTGGCAAGCAGTCAGGGTAACGAATCACATTGGTGTCATCGTGCGTGTGCACATCAATAAATCCCGGAGCCAACGCAAGACCCTGACCGTTGATAACCTTCTTTGCAGAAAGCTCGTCTAGCTGCCCTACTTGCTCAATACGATCTTGACGAATCGCAACATCAGCAATGAATGGTGCTGCACCCGTACCGTCAAATACCTCTACGCTTTTGATAATGGTATCGAACAACATACTTCACTCTCTTCGTCCGTCGTTAACATGGTTCCATCTTAATAATTCTTGAAATTTAAACAGTGAAGAAACACACAAAAAACTCAGATTTGTTTGATACTTTCTAACATATTATTTATGGTAGTTAGCAACAAACACTTAATATCAATCACTTAGACCATGTTAGAAGTAGGTACGCCATGAAAGACAATCGCCAAAAGTGTGAAAAAAACTGTCATAATGAGTGTGTTACCACGCCAGGTTACGGAGAGAAAGCTCAACCTGTTGCGTGTAATTCCGATGGGTTACACAGTTTGATCCATGAAGAGATCACCCTGCCCGCTGCGGTGATCAAATCTTCATCATTGAAGAACAACCTCGATTGGATGCAGCGTTTTGCCAATCAGCACAAAGTGAAGTTGTCACCGCACGGTAAAACCACCATGACTCCCGCTTTCTTTCAGCAGCAATTAGAAAACGGCGCTTGGGGTATTACCGTCGCAACGCCAGCTCAGGCAGAGATTGCGGCGCTAGGCGGAGCGAAAAACATCATAATGGCGAACCAACTAGTCGGGCGCGCGAACATGACCATCATCGCCAACTTGATTGAAAACCACGGGGTCAACTTCTATTGCTGCGTGGACTCAAGCCGAAACGTCAAAGCCCTAGAGCTTGCGTTCGCTGAACATCAACTGCCGCTTAATGTACTGATTGAGTTTGGTGTCGAAGGCGGTCGCTGTGGATGCCGAAATCAACAAGATGTGGTTGAGCTCGCCACTCTCATCCACCAGCAACCTCACCTTACACTCAAAGGTATCGAGGTCTACGAAGGTGTCATTCATGGTGACAATGCTGAGCAGGACATCCGTGACTTCCTCAACACCACATTAGAAATCGCAGCTCAACTACAAAACGACAAGTTGATTGAGTCTAAACCTCTTGTTACCGGCGCAGGCTCTGCTTGGTATGACGTGGTTTCTGAATGCTTTGCCAACCTAGAGGATTTTGATGCCGTCATTCGCCCAGGTTGCTACGCGATTCATGACACAGGCATTTACCTAGACGCACAAAACAAAGTCATGCAGCGCGCTGAAAACAACCAAGGTGCGGCGTGTGATTTAGGTGGTGACTTGGAATCAGCACTAGAGCTTTGGGCTTATATCATTTCTCGCCCCGAGCCAACCAAGCTAGTTGCCGGCTTCGGTAAACGTGACGTGGCGTTTGATGCTGGATTGCCAATCCCTGAGCGCGCATACCGCGATGGTGAGTCAATCTCTATTCAAAGTGCGGTAACGACCGCGGTGATGGATCAGCATGCGTTCATCGAAGTAGACGCAAACAGCGACCTTCAAGTGGGTGATATGATTGCCTTCTCAACCTCTCATCCATGTTTAACGTTTGATAAGTGGCGTGCCGTGGCGGTTTGTGATGATGAGTATCAAGTCACTCATTGGGTGAAAACCCGTTTCTGATGATGAGCTTAGTGAGGCTTTCCGTTATACTTCATGCCAAACCAGTGGAGGCGGCACAATCGTCTCCATGCAAAAGATAGGAACACAGCTTGAGTTTAGAAGTCGATATTATCTCTCAAATCACTGAACGTTTCAGTGCGCTGCGCGATGCCGAAAAGAAGGTCGCGAAGTTGATCATGGACGACATTCAAACTGCCGCCAACGCCAGCATTACTGAACTGGCAGAAAGCGCAGAAGTGAGTGAAGCCACCATCACCCGTTTTGCCAAAGCTGTTGGCTGTAAAAACGTACGTGATATGAAGATCAAACTGGCACAAACCTTAACGGTTGGACAACGATTCATCCTTGAACCGCCTGATCAAAGTGGCTACCAAGGCATCTATGAGTCGATCAAGCAATCCCTTGATGTAAACCGCAGTTTGATTGTTGAAGAAGATATCGACACTGCTGTGAACTGGCTGCACAACGCAAGACAAGTGATCTGTATTGGTATGGG
This sequence comes from Vibrio sp. V42_P2S4T144, assembly GCF_009904715.1. NCBI lineage: Bacteria > Pseudomonadati > Pseudomonadota > Gammaproteobacteria > Vibrionales > Vibrionaceae > Vibrio > Vibrio sp. V42_P2S4T144. The sequence goes on from NZ_WXWS01000323.1 coordinate 3,330, forward strand.
TGGTGGCTCAACCATTGCAGCACAGGAGATGCAGCACCGTTTGTTCCGTCTAGGCTACCCTGTTGTGGCGTACAACGATGGCTTGTTATCGCGCATGATTGCGGCGACGGCAGACGCGAACGATGTGTTGGTGATGATCTCAGCCACTGGCTATACCCCTGCCATCATAGAAACCGCGCAATTAGCCAAGCAGTACGGCGTAAAAGTCATTGTGATTACTCCAAAAGACACACCTTTGACTGAGCAAGCCGATTTGGTTCTTCCTATTGAGCACCAAGAGACGGACTTCATCTACAAGCCATCGGCTTCTCGTTACGCGATGTTGGCTTTGGTTGATGTACTTTCGATGGCATTAGCCGTTAATCATAAGCGACGTTCGCGCGATAAACTTCGCCGACTCAAAGTTGCCCTCGATTCTTATCGTGGCGGTTTGGAAAGACAGCCTCTTGGTGATTAAACCAACGTGGTCTAGATACCCAAAATCTCGCTCATAAAACTCAAACAATAAAGCCCGATGTTCAGCCTCGGGCTTTGCTTTATCTAGCCGTTTCTTTACGTGTGCACGGTAAACCTGATCCTTGTCTCGATTCTTCAATTTATCTTTCCTAATCCCACCATCATCACGGTAACCCACTATATTTGAATGAGAATATTCTTAGAGACCCATTCAAAAGTGAGCCCAGTTTCAATAATTAATCAATTGATGAATATTGAGGGAATTAACTTCCTAGCCGGACAAAACTGACTCACGTTACACTGAATGCAGTCCCATACTCTTCTATAGCTTGATACGAATTCGAGCTCACCTTCTTAGAGGAAGTGTCGCATGATGAAGCGAATCATTCTTGGCACCCTAGCCCTGACTCTTTTAACTGCCTGTTCCAAAGATGACGGACAGCAAGCCCTTGGCACACTAGAACGTGACCGCGTAACCTTCACTGCCACCTCTAGCGAGATAATTCGTGCCCTACCCATTAAGGAAGGCAGCCAAGTCACCGAAGGAGAAGTGCTGGTTCAGCTCGATACAAAGAACCAAGAAGCCGTTTTAGCTCACGCCGTTGCCGAACAAGCCAAGGCTGACGCCTATCTTTTGAAATTGACCAATGGTGAGCGACCAGAAGACATTGCCGCAGCGCAAGCTCGCGTTGCCAGAGCGGAAGCTCAATTGATTGAAGCGCAAAAGAACTACCAACGTAAAGCGGAGTTAGTTCGTAAAAAACTCATCAGCCAATCAGAAAAAGACACCGCTTTAGCAGCCAGAGATTCTGCCCGTGCAGAGCTAGACTCCTCACAAGAAGAGTTCAGCAAACTGACCGCTGGCTCTCGTCCTGAAGATATTGAACAAGCGAAAGCCGCACTCATGGCAGCAAAAGCCGATGTGGCACTGCAAGAACAGAAACTGGCAGAACTCACCATCACGGCCACGCGAGATGGCTTGTTAGATAACCTACCGTTTAACCTTGGTGAACGCGTTCCTGTGAATGGTGTGGTTGCTGTAATACAAGCCAGCCGCGTCCCATACGCTCGCGTTTATGTTCCTGCCAACTACCGAGTCGATTTTGTGCCGGGTAAAACGGTTAACGTGCATGTAGATGGCGTTGAGCAACCTTATAGCGGCACCGTTCGTTGGGTTGCGACTGAGCCTTCATTTACGCCTTATTTCGCGCTTACCGAAGAAGAACGCTCGCGTTTGATGTACCTTGCAGAAGTCGACCTACAAGACTCCGCACAATCCTTGCCTTCGGGCATTCCAGCGCAAGTGGATTTGGTGGAGTAAGCCAATGACCGAATTCGCGATTCAAGCTGAAAATGTAGTGAAGAAGTTTGGTGACTTCACCGCCATCAACAACATCACGCTCAATGTGCCCAAAGGCAGTATTTATGGTTTTCTTGGCCCGAACGGCTGCGGTAAATCGACAACCATTCGTGTGTTAACTGGCTTACTTAGCCCAAGCGAGGGCAATGTCGATGTACTCGGGCTAGAGATCCCAAAACAATCTGAGCTTCTGCGCCTCAAGATTGGCTACATGACGCAAAAGTTCTCGCTTTATGATGATCTGACGGTTCAAGAGAATCTTGAGTTTATTGGACAAATCTTTGGTATGGAAACCAAGGCTCTGAAAGCTCGCATCGAAGAACAACTATCCACCTACGGTCTCGACCAACTACGTAAACAGCGCGTCGGCGGAATGAGTGGCGGTCAGAAGCAGCGCTTGTCTCTCGCCGCAGCCACTATGCATAAACCAGAACTGTTGTTCCTCGATGAACCCACGTCTGCGGTTGACCCAGAGAACCGACGCGATTTCTGGGAGCAGTTGTTTGATCTCTCTGACCAAGGCACGACGATTTTGGTCACTACGCACTACATGGACGAAGCCGAACGCTGTCATCGTCTGGCGATTATGGAAGCGGGCGAAATCCGCGCCGATGGTGAGCCAGAAGAACTCATGGCGCAAATGGGCGTTAACATCGTCGAAGTCAAAGCGGATAATTTACGCGAGCTAAAAGAGAAAGTCATTCAGCGTGAAGAGGTGCGCTCGGCCGCACAGCTCGGCATTCGTTTACGCATTTTAATCCACCAGCACATCGAAGAACCGATCGAATGGTTAACCCAGACCTTTCCTGAGCTTGATGGCTGCGAGATGAACATTGCTCGTCCTAGCTTGGAAGATGTGTTTGTCAGTGTTACGGGAGAAGGTCGCCAATGATGAAATCTATTGCCCGTATGAAAGCGGTAATGATCAAAGAGATCCGTCAGCTTTCACGTGACCGCATTACCTTTGGCATGGTCGTGATGATCCCGTTGATTCAGCTTTTGCTGTTCGGCTTTGCCATTAATACCGATATTCGCACTATTCCCGTTGGCGTCGTCGATCAAAGTGGCAGTACTGCTGGGCGTGTGATCACCGAGTCCGTCAAAGTCACGCAAGTGGTCGATGTGGTAGAAACTTTTGCTACCGCTTCAGAAGCCGAGCAAGCCATTCAAGACGGTTTAGTGCGAGCCGCTTTAATTCTACCTAGCGACCTAACCCAACGTATGGTGCAAGGGCGAGAGCTTGGCCAGTGGATTGTGGATGGTTCAGACACCATGATCAGCTCTGCGATTCTCTCGCTACAAACCATGCCGTTAACGGATTTTGATTTTGAGATACGCCCTGCTCCAACCAAAACCTTTGAAGTTGCGCTGTATTACAACCCGAGTCGGCGCTCGGCGGTGAACATTGTCCCTGGTTTATTGGGCGTGATTCTGACCATGACGATGATCTTGTTCACCAGTGCAGCCATTGTTCGAGAACGGGAACGCGGTAATTTAGAGTTACTGATTACTACGCCAATCCACTCCATCGAACTCATGGTAGCGAAGATCATTCCATACATCTTTGTTGGTCTGATTCAGGTGTTTATCATTTTAGGCTTGGGACACTGGATATTTGGCGTGCCGATAAACGGCGCCATTAGTCAGATACTGTTTGGCACGCTGTTGTTTATCGCCGCGAGTTTAACCTTAGGTTTGGTGATATCCACCATTGCGACGACGCAGCTTCAAGCAATGCAGATGACGGTGTTTATTCTTTTGCCATCGATTCTTCTGTCCGGATTTATGTTCCCTTATGAAGGAATGCCCATCGCGGCACAATGGATATCCGAAGCGCTGCCTGCCACCCACTTTATGCGAATTATTCGTGGTGTGGTGCTGCGTGGTGCAGACCTAATGGAGCTATGGCGAGATACAGTTTGGTTACTTGGATTCACCGTTATCGGCCTTATTGTCGCTTCATTTCGCTTCAAAAAATCACTCGACTAATTCCACGATATTGCGTTCATTCCTTAAAAACAAAAATAGCCCCAACGAAGGGCTATTTTTTGTTTCTGTATTCATACACTGCGCTATCGAGCTCAACTCTCAGAC
>NZ_WXWS01000490.1:0-7205 GCF_009904715.1 Vibrio sp. V42_P2S4T144
ACCTAGCACCACGCGATACCATGAACTGCCTTCTTTCTTACGAATCTTGCTCGACATCCCTTGGAACGCGATTGCAAGCTTGCGCTCTTCGGCTTGTGCCTGAGTTTTGTACGCGCCACACTGCATGATGTAAGGAATTTTAGAAACTTCAATTTCTTTGGCCACAACTTCAACTTCACGTTTCGGTAGTGACTCAACATATTCCCATTTTTCTTCTGGTGGTGGCGGCAAGTCTTTTTTCGGCTTTGGTTTGCTTACAGTGGTTGTTGGCTGCTTCACGACGGGTTGCTTAGGTTCTGGGTCGCTACTCAAAAGGTAAAGACCATAGCCAAAACCGCCCACGAGCAAGATAGCGAGCAGGCCACTGCGCCAAGGTTTTTTTCTTCTCGGCGGCTGTTTTTTTGTCGACTTTTTTGGGGCACCTCGCCCCCGTCTTACATAATCTCTATTTGCCACGGTTATTTCTGGTCATCAAGGATTCTTGCAAATATGTTAATCCAGAACGAGTTGAGAAAACACCCTATTGATAGAATCTTGATAGCTAAAGCGCGACAACGCCCGAGTGTAGGAGTGTGTTTCTGTTCTCGCTTATATTTATTTGGGGATATACAAAAAGCAGGAGGGGTAAATAAAAAGCGGCGCCTTAGCACCGCTTTGGGGATGAATACCTAATCTTTAGGTTAAGGGCGCTGTGGTGGCGCTGCACTTCCACGAATGACGAGATTAGTTTCAAGCAGACGCGAGCCTGAATGCACGTCGTGGCCTTTTAACATCTCGAGCATCATTAGCATCGCTTGTCGACCAATCTCATAGCGAGGTTGAGAGATGGTGGTCAACGGTGGATCGCAGTACTGAGCGAAGTTAATGTCATCAAAGCCCACAACAGAGAGATCTTGCGGTACTCGTAAGCCAAGCTTTTTCGCTTCTTGAATTGCGCCGATGGCCATTGTGTCACAGTGACAGAAAATAGCCGTTGGTGGTTCTGGCAATTCGAGCAGTTTACGAACGGCTTTTGCTCCGCCATCAAAAGAGAACTCAGTAATGACACTATATTGTGGATCTTTATTGATGCCGGCACGGCGCAGGGCTTGTTGGTAGCCTTGCTGGCGGAACTGACACAATATTGCTGTATCTGGTCCAGAGATTTGAGCAATGCGTTTATGACCTAATTGAGTCAGGTAATTCACCGCTTCAAATGCTGAGGTCAGGTTATCAATATGTACTGTCGGAAGCTCGAGCTCTGGCGCAAATTCACACGCCATTACCATCGGAGGTAAGTTCTTTTGCTCTGGCTTACTGACATCGAATGGTAGATCTGTACCAAGCAGTAGCATTCCATCTGCCTGCTTAGTAAATACGAGGTTAACGAAAGAGCTTTCGCGTTTCTTCTGTTGTCCGCTATCGCCCAGCAGGACTAGATAGCCATGTTCCATGGCTGCATCTTCAATACCGCGAATAATTTCAGAAAAATAAGGATCACAGATGTCGGGAACGATAGTAACAATGGTTTTTGATTCGTTTCTACGTAAGTTACGCGCTAATGAGTTTGGAGAATAACCCGCTTCAAGTACGGCATCTTCTACTCTTTTTCTTGTAGAAGAAGAGACTTTCTCTGGATTCATTAAGGCTCGAGATACCGTAGCCGTAGACACTCCCGCAAGCTGGGCAACATCCTTCATTGTCGCCATAGTTTTTAACCTCTCATTTATTTTTTGCCAAGATGACGTTATTCCGGTTTGAAATCAGAGTAATCAAACCGAGTTAGAGCTGTATTTGCTCTTCGCTCAGTTCGTGTTAACGAGTGGGAAAATGGATTCTTCACCGCGATATCAATTTGTGGGAATAGTCATTGTTTTAATCTAAGCCTGTGCAAACAAGTCACTTTAGACTTTTCTAATTTGGATAGTCTATTCATTTCTAAAGTGAAAGTTACGGTCTGTTTAACAAAAATTGTAATCTTGGTGTGATTCTGGTCACATTAAATGGTAATTCATTACATAGTTAAACGTTTGCTAGCTGAGATCTTGTGGTTCTATGTCTAAATTCCAGCGTACTTTCTTAGCATTTGGCAACAACTCAATAGCAGGTTTGGCACTGGTTAATAACTTTTGCATCAATGAACGATGCTGAGTTTGCAGTAATAGTTGCCAGCGGTATTTACCAGCCCGCTTGGCCAAAGGTGAAGGAGTAGGGCCTAACACCATGCAGGAATCATCGAACAGAGGGTGTGACTCTAACGTAAAGCGAACCTGACGCAGGAAGTCTTCAACTATCTCACTTTGGTTCGCCTCTGCTTTAAACAGAGTCAAGAAACTATAAGGCGGAAGCTGAGCCAGTTTGCGTTCTTCCAGAGCAGTCATAGCAAAGTGGCGATAGTCTTTTTGAAGCAGGGCTTGCAGCAAGCTGTGCTCAGGATGGTGGGTTTGTAGGATAACCTCGCCAGGTTTACTTGCGCGGCCGGCACGACCTGCGACCTGAATAAACAACTGCGCTAGTCGCTCGGAAGCGCGGAAGTCACTACTATAGAGAGAGCCATCAACATCCAAAAGAGCAACGAGCGTTACATTTGGAAAATGGTGCCCCTTAGCCAGCATTTGGGTGCCAATCAGAATTTGATGTTCACCTTTGCGAATCGATTCAAGGGCATCTTCCAAACTACCTTTACGACGTGTGCTGTCTCTGTCGATGCGAATGGCGTTGTATTCTGGAAATAACTGAGCCAATTGTTGTTCGAGTTGTTCCGTTCCTACGCCGACGGTAACCAATTGGGTTGAACCACACCCCTGACATTGATGAATCACCGGTTGTTGTGAGCCGCAGTGATGGCAGCGTATTTCGTTGCTGTAATGGTGGAACGTATAGTACGCATCACAGCGTTTACATTCTGCAATCCAACCGCATTCATGGCACATCAAAGCGGGCGAAAAGCCTCGACGGTTAAGAAACAACATTACTTGATTGCCCGCTTTTAAATGCTTGCGCATCTCGGCAATCAGTTGGGCAGATAAACCACTTTCTAAATACTGACCTTTTACATCTAACACTTTATTAGTGGTTGGCACGGCAGAGCCAGCTCGTTGGGTTAGTGTTAAATGGTGATATTTGCCTGACAAGGCATTGTGTAATGTCTCCAGTGCAGGTGTGGCTGAGCCCAGAACAATCGGAACTTGTTCTTTATGAGCGCGCATTACAGCAACATCGCGTGCATGATAACGCAAGCTATCTTGCTGTTTGTAAGAGGTGTCATGTTCCTCGTCCACAATGATAATCCCGAGATCAGCAAAAGGCGCGAGTAGGGCAGAGCGTGTGCCGATAATGATTCCGGCCGCTTTGTCGCGTGCAGAAAGCCACGCATTCAGACGCTCCGTCTCGTTTAACCCGGAGTGGATGACGTCAACTGGCACATTAAAACGGCGTTTAAAGCGGTTGATGGTTTGGGGCGTTAAGCCAATCTCTGGTACTAAAACCAAGGCTTGTTTCCCTTGCTCTAAAACTGGCTTGATAAGGTTGAGGTACACTTCTGTCTTACCTGAGCCCGTGACGCCTTCTAATAAATAGGAGGCAAAACCTGTTTGGCTATTTACACTCGCAATAGCCAGCGCTTGTTCGTGGTTGAGCTTTGGCTTTTCGACGTCGCATTCAACGTGCTGTCCCCACTGGGTGATTACAGGCTTCTTCTCGATACGTTCAATCCAGCCTTTCTCTTCTAAAGACTTTAGTACTGTTGAGGCTATCTCTTGGTCGACAAATTCCTGGTGAGGCAAAGCGCCGTTAACCAACATTTGCAAGACCTTCTGTTGTTTGACCGCTCGACGATCAAGCCCTTGCATCAGCTTGTCTTTACCGGATTCGGTAATTTGCCACTCTTGTAGCGTCGCAAAAGCTGCAGGCTTTCCTTTACGTAGAGCTGCTGGCATCGCATTGTGTAGCGTATCTCCAAGTGGGTATTGGTAGAACTGGCTGCACCAAGTCAGCAACGAATAAAGCTTTTCAGACCATATCGGCTGAGAATCAAGAACTGCTTTGATTGGCTTGAGTTGATCTTTGGGAAAGTCCGAGTGATTAACCATCGCGGTGACGATGCCAACTAACGTTTGGCGTCCAAAAGGTACGGAAACGCGTCCACCAATGATCGGAAACAGGTGCCCCGGAATGGCGTAATCAAATTGTTTGTCGAGCGGAACGGGTAATGCCACTCTAGCAATGGTTGGACGCATAAATTCTTAGCTATTAAAAAAGAGGGAAAGGAAATGAGAGTCTATTAAAATCGGTATGGAAATTCGAGTAAAGCAATGCGATTCAGCGTGAATCGTGCCTCTATGATTAGTCTGGCTAAAAAAGTGGCGAAAAAGTTGCCAAATGTGTTGATCCGAGCAATGTGATTCTTTACTATATCGCGCCTTGAGATATGGCTTCGGCAATTAGTTGATGCGGTATCCCATTTTATTATTAATTGCGTGTGGTGTGCGGCTTAGATTCGTATAGCGACACGGCCTACTATTGAGGTTATCCCATGAAAGCTGGTATCCACCCAGAATACAAAGCAGTAAAAGCGACTTGTTCTTGCGGCAACTCTTTTGAGTTCAACTCTACTCTAGGTAAAGAGTCTATCCACCTAGACGTATGTGACAAGTGTCACCCATTCTACACTGGTAAGCAACGTATCGTTGATACAGGCGGCCGTGTTGATCGCTTCAACAAGCGTTTCGGTGCACTATCAAGCGGTAAGAAATAATAGCAGCCGCTATTACGATTACAGTTTAGAAAAGGACGCTTCGGCGTCCTTTTTGTTTTAATGGCTACCAAGCGAAGAGGAACGTATGGGGTTTGGAATATTCCCGATTATTTTTCACTCAGCGCTTGCAACCTAAAGTGTGATCTGTATAATGCAGCGCACTGGTTAAGCCAGTTGTGAACCAATGAGCAGTGAGGAGCGAGCAAATCTAAGGATTTGTGAGGTAATGTATACTCAGCTTATGTTCGCGGTTAATACAATTAGCTATCTTTTCTTCGGAAAAACTATCCTCAAAGGTGACTTTGGCATATAGGGATAGTTAATCGAAAATTAACTGACAATGCGTCCTAATCTTGGATGCTACGGTTTCACATAAATCAATCGGCATTCTCTCGTCTTGACGAGTTTGAGTGGCGATATTGTTTGTGTAATTTATTAAATTTGGAGCTCTGTCTCATGCAGAACCAACGTATCCGTATCCGCCTAAAAGCTTTCGATTACAAACTAATCGATGCTTCTACAGCGGAAATCGTTGAAACAGCTAAGCGCACTGGCGCACAGGTTCGTGGTCCAATCCCACTGCCAACTCGTAAAGAGCGTTTCACAGTTCTTATCTCTCCACACGTTAACAAGAAAGCACGTGACCAGTACGAAATCCGTACTCACAAGCGTCTAATCGACATCGTTGAGCCAACAGACAAGACTGTTGATGCTCTAATGCGTCTAGACCTTGCTGCGGGCGTTGACGTTCAAATTAGCCTAGGTTAAGGGAGATTAGAAGTATGATTGGTCTAATCGGTCGTAAAGTGGGCATGACCCGCGTATTTACTGAAGAAGGCGTTTCTATCCCAGTAACAGTTGTTGAGGTTGAAGCTAACCGTGTTTCTCAAGTGAAAACTCTTGAAACTGACGGCTACGCAGCAATCCAGGTTACAGCTGGTTCTAAGAAAGCTAACCGTGTAAACAAAGCTGAAGCAGGTCACTTTGCTAAAGCTGGCGTTGAAGCTGGTCGCGGTCTTTGGGAATTCCGTTTAGAAAACGGCGAAGAGTTCGAAGTTGGTTCAGAACTAACTGTTGAACTATTCAACGAAACTAAGAAAGTAGACGTTACTGGTACATCTAAGGGTAAAGGTTTCCAAGGCGCTGTTAAGCGTTGGAACTTCCGTACTCAAGATATGACTCACGGTAACTCATTGTCTCACCGTGCTCCTGGTTCTATCGGTCAATGTCAGACTCCAGGTCGCGTATTTAAAGGCAAGAAAATGGCAGGTCACATGGGTGCTGAGCGTGTAACGACTCAAAACCTAGAGATCGTACGTGTTGACGCTGAGCGCAACCTGCTTCTTATTAAAGGTGCAGTCCCAGGCGCAACTGGCGGCAACGTGATCGTTAAACCAGCTGTTAAAGCATAACGTCTCAGGAGTAAGTAATGGAACTAATGGTTAAAGGTGCCGATGCACTAACTGTTTCCGAAACTACTTTCGGACGTGAGTTTAACGAAGCTCTTGTACACCAAGTAGTTGTTGCGTACGCAGCAGGTGCTCGTCAAGGTACTCGTGCTCAAAAAACACGTTCAGAAGTTTCTGGCGGTGGCGCTAAGCCATGGCGTCAAAAAGGTACTGGCCGTGCGCGTGCTGGTACAATCCGTAGCCCAATCTGGCGTACAGGTGGTGTTACTTTTGCTGCGAAACCACAAGATCACAGCCAAAAAGTAAACAAAAAAATGTACCGTGGTGCTATGAAGAGCATTCTTTCTGAGCTTGTTCGTCAAGAGCGTCTAATCGTTGTTGATAACTTCTCAGTTGAAGCACCAAAGACTAAAGAGCTAGTTGCTAAGCTTAAAGAGCTTGAGCTAACTGACGCTCTAATCGTGACTAGCGAAGTAGATGAGAATCTATTCCTAGCTGCTCGTAACCTATACAAAGTTGACGCACGTGATGTTGCTGGTATCGATCCAGTATCTCTAATCGCGTTTGACAAAGTTGTAATGACTGCAGAAGCAGTTAAGCAAGTAGAGGAAATGCTAGCATGATCACTGAAGAGCGTATCCTAAAAGTTCTACGTGCACCGCACATCTCTGAAAAAGCAACTATGGCAGCTGAGAAAGCGAACACTATCGTTTTCAAAGTAGCTAAAGATGCGACTAAAAAAGAGATCAAAGCAGCTGTAGAAAAGCTATTTGAAGTTGAAGTTAAGTCTGTAAATACTCTTATCACTAAGGGTAAGACCAAACGTCAAGGTCTACGCCAAGGTCGCCGCAGCGACGTTAAGAAAGCGTACGTTACTTTGAAAGAAGGTCAAGATCTTGACTTCGTTGGCGGCGCGGAATAACAGGAGTAGTTAAAAATGGCTATTGTTAAATGTAAGCCGACTTCCCCTGGTCGTCGTCACGTTGTTAAAGTTGTTAACGCTGACCTACACAAGGGCAAGCCATACGCACCTCTTCTAGAGAAAAACTCTAAGAACGGTG
>NZ_WXWS01000549.1:0-7200 GCF_009904715.1 Vibrio sp. V42_P2S4T144
CCTTCTTCCCTAATTTTGTTCGAGTGTAATGCAAAGTTCTAAGCAGGCAAGACAGTCTACAGATGCTAATCAACTTCTGAGTGAGCTTGCGGTTCACGCTTTATTACACCTGCACTTTAAAATTCACGCGTCCTCGCATGGCCTCTCCCTTAAAGAACGTAATGACTTACTTCAGAAATGGCTGAAACCAAAACTGAAGAGTAATCGCTACAAGCTGATTAAAAAGCCGTTAAAATCTTTGACTCAGCAGGCAAAAGGTGAGAACGGAAATCTGGAAGCATTACTCGAGCGCTGCGTCGGTGCAGACAAACCCAGCAACCCTCAACCCGATCTAGATAGCTACTTGCTGCTGATCAACGAGATTGAGAAGAAACTGGGGACTACCGTGTTATTATCTCGACCGGAAGACGTCGACTTATCTCACGACCAACACGGCTGTTTGCTGTGTGTGCTTTCTGAGAACTTAAATCAGCACTTCGATGATAATAACGCCCTAATCGCTCCTATTTCGATGCTGTTCCGCGGACCAATGAGTCAACGTTCACTTTTTCTTGGCAGCATTTACGCCAGTGGTACCTTCAATTATGAAGTGCAGTATCAAGACGACCAGTTCGTTCGCATCACATTAGAGTTGGCGTAAGTGTAACGCTAAGAAATAAACGAATCGAAAAAGGCCGCGAAACTCGCGGCCTTTTGCTTATCTAGATTTAAACTTGAGTTAATCGATCTCTTTAAATCGAGCAGTAAAGTGGCGCAGCACTGGTGGCTCGTACTCGAAAGTGAGCCCTTTTAACTCATGTGCACGATTTTTCAGTTCGATAATCGCATCCGCAATGTAATCCATATGATCGTTTGTGTAGACACGACGTGGAATGGTCAAACGCATCAACTCAAGCTCTGACACTTTTTGTTTACCCGTTTCCGGATCTCGACCAAGCAGCAACGATCCTATCTCTACTGCTCGAATACCCGCTTCCAAGTACAAAGCATTACACAATACCTGCGCAGGAAACTGATCCTCTGGAATATGTGGCAAAATCTTAGCGGCATCCACAAACACAGCATGACCACCCGTTGGGTATTGAATCGGAATACCGCCTTCACGTAAGCGCTCACCTAAGTATTGAACTTGGCTAATTCTATAGTGAAGAAAATCCTCATCCGCGGCTTCATACAAACCGCGAGCGAGCGCTTCCATATCACGCCCAGCCATGCCGCCGTATGTTACAAATCCTTCCATGGGTACGCAGCGCGTCTGCACCGCCTGGAACAACTCCTTATGATCACGAATACAACACATGCCACCAATGTTTACCATCGGGTCTTTCTTAGCTGACATGGTGAGCATATCACCGTACTGGTACATCTCACGGATGATTTCCAGAATCGATTTATTCTCGTAACTCGCTTCACGCTGCTTGATAAAGTAGGCGTTCTCACAGTAACGAGCCGAGTCAATCACCACTGGAATATCGTACTTGGTTGCAATCTCGTACACACTGCGCATGTTTTCCATCGACACAGGCTGACCACCGGAGCTATTACAAGTAATCGTGGTGATAATTGCACAAATGTTATGCGAACCGTGCGCTTCAATTGTTGCCACCAGCTTATCGATATCAAAATTGCCCTTCCAATCATAAGGCGTAGTGGTGTCGAATGCTTCTTCCGTTACCACGTTAATCGCTTTACCGCCATTGAGTTCAATGTGACCCGCTGTGGTATCAAAATGGTAGTTCGAGATAAATACTGGCGTTTCGCCACCACGCACCTGACGCATACGCTCAATCAAAGCTGGGAACAAAATTTGCTCGGCACCACGCCCTTGGTGTGCAGGCACGGTGAGCTTATAACCGAAGAAGTGCTCCACTGCATCACACAGGTTGTAGTAATTTCGACTCCCCGCATAGGATTCATCCCCCATCATGATACCAGCCCACTGATTATCACTCATGGCACCAGTGCCTGAGTCAGTCAGCAAATCGATATAAACATCATCACTACGAAGAAGAAATGGATTATAGCCCGCTTCTTTTAACGCGACTTCACGGTCTGCCAAAGTCGTCATTTTGATTGGCTCAACCATTTTGATACGGAAAGGTTCTGGAATACGTTTCATTGTTAATTTCCTTATACGCATTGCCCTACGCAGTTTCACGTAAGACTAAAAAACAAATAGATAGAATGCTTTTCAATGCGATTGCATTGAGGAAATCAACGAGAAGAGATTTTACTAAGAAGAGACAAGCAGTAGTCTAGGTTATACCAGAACGACAGCACCAAACGGCTATCGAGAATATCCTTTATTCTCATCGTCTTCGTCCTCCTGATAAAAATAAAAAGTCAGAAACCCCATGTCTCTGACCTTTTCAATATAGTGCAGTTTTCAATCAATTTTCAGTGAGGTCACCCTCATTTTAAGAAGGTCTCGCCCTTTTCATTCTGCGTTTGATATTACTTTCTTTGACTAGGTAATCGAAAAGTGGCGCGAATAAGTTAGCAAATAGAATCGCTAACATGATGCCTTCTGGATAAGCCGGGTTCAGCACTCGGATAAAAATCGTCATCACGCCGATTAATAGTCCGTATGCCCATTTCCCGTTATTGGTAAAAGCTGCCGAGACAGGGTCTGTCGCCATAAAGAAGGTACCAAACGCAACCCCACCAATCACGAAGTGCCAGTAGAACGGCATGGAGAACATGGGGTTAGAGTCTGAACCGATCGCATTCAATAGTAATGAAGCTCCGATTAAACCGACCAACACGCCCGCAACAATTCTCCACGATGCAATCTTCATAAAGATGAGAACCAAGCCTGTTAGTGCGATCAACAACGTGGAGACTTCACCCATCGAGCCTGGTAAATTACCAACAAAAGCATCTCCCCATGAAATTGGCTCTCCCGTCATATTATTTATCAAAGCACTTTGCCCTCCTTCATACCATTGGCTAAGTGGAGTAGCGCCAGAGTAACCATCAGCCGCGACCCACACGGCACCACCGGACATGTTGGCAGGATAGGCAAAGTATAAGAACGCGCGCCCTGCTAAAGCTGGATTTAGGAAGTTTCGTCCAGTACCACCGAAAATCTCCTTCGCCACAACAATACCGAAAGTGATACCTAAAGCCGCTTGCCATAGTGGAATTGTCGGAGGAAGGATCAGCGCAAAGAGTATAGAGCTGACAAAAAAGCCTTCATTTACCTCATGCTTTCGCACAATAGCAAACAGAACTTCCCAGAAACCACCAACGATAAACACCGTCGCATAAACCGGGAGAAAGTAAGTAGCACCAAGCCACATTTTACTTCCCCACCCCGCTTGTGAAACCGCATCTAACGAGCCCCATACCCAACTCAGTTGCCATGAAGAAACAAGCGCTTGCTGAGCTGAGGCTTGATCCATTCCATACAACAAGGCATCACTCGCTTGCTGGCCTATGTTGTACATACCCCAGAACATGGCAGGGAAGACCGCCAACCACACCATGATCATAATACGTTTTAAATCGATGCTATCTCGAACGTGAGTCATGCCCTGGTTTACCTTACCAGGCGTGTAAAAAATGGTTTCGACAGCTTCGAAAAGTGGGTAGAACTTGTGATACTTCCCACCTGGACCAAACTTAGGTGTCGCTTTCTCAAAGTAATGTTTAAGGCTCATAACGCTCCTCCTTTATCTAAAAGATGGTACGCACATGTGTAAAAAGCGATCGTTTTTTAATCTCTTCGTCTTCCTTCTTCGTATTTCACCTTGTTCGCCACTCTTCTGTCTCCTCTTTAAATCCGGCGAACAGTTTATCCAACGAAAAAGGGACCGCTCATGGACACACTCGCCATTGACCTAGCTAGATTCCAATTTGCCTTTACTGTCTCTTTCCACATTATTTTTCCAGCGTTTACGATTGGTTTGGCAAGTTATCTCGCTGTATTAGAGGGCTTGTACTTAAAAACGGGCAACAAACAGTACATGCAAATCTATAAGTACTGGCTCAAAATCTTTGCCATCAGTTTTGGTATGGGTGTGGTGAGTGGCATCGTGTTGAGCTATCAATTCGGTACTAACTGGAGCGTGTTTGCCGACAAAACAGGCCCAATCCTAGGCCCGCTAATGGGTTATGAAGTTTTTACTGCGTTTTTCCTCGAAGCTGGGTTTTTAGGCGTGATGCTTTTCGGTATGGATAAGGTAGGTAAGAAGCTTCACTTCGCCGCGACTTGTATTGTTGCATTCGGGACGTTTTTGTCTGCGTTTTGGATACTTTCGGTTAATAGTTGGATGCAAACACCAGCGGGCTATAGTATCAACGAAGCCGGACAGTTTATCCCAGAAGACTGGTGGGCGATTGTCTTCAACCCTTCCTTCCCTTACCGGCTCGTTCATATGTTGCTCGCCGCTTACCTTACTACTGCCTTTGTTGTAGCCGGCGTTGCCGCTTATCACTTGCTAAAAGCAAACCATAACCCTCTAGCCAGAATTATGTTCTCGATGGCAATGTGGATGGCTGCCATCGTGACACCAATTCAAATCGTTGCTGGAGACATGCATGGATTAAACACCCTTGAACATCAACCCGCCAAAGTTGCCGCGATGGAAGGGCACTATGAGTCTCACCAAGGCGCGCCATTGATCCTCTTCGGTATCCCTAACGATGAAGAAAAACGCATGGAATACGCACTGGAAATCCCCAAACTCGGTAGTTTGATTTTAACTCATGACCTCAACGGTGAAGTGAAGGGATTAGATGCTTTTCCAGAGGAGGAACACCCTCCTGTCTCTATCGTTTTCTGGTCTTTCCGAGTAATGGTCGCGCTTGGTTTTGGCATGCTTGTTATTGGTTTGTGGAGCCTTTGGCTAAGAAAACGTCGCAAACTTTTTGATTCGAGGGCACTTCAACGTATTTGTGTGCTGTTTGCCCCAGCGGGGTTCATTGCAGTTTTAGCAGGCTGGATAACTACCGAAGTCGGTCGACAGCCTTACACCGTATACGGTCTTTTAACCACAGCCAATTCGGCATCGCCTATTGATGCCGCCGCGGTGAGCGTCTCCCTGACGGCGTTCATCGTGGTTTACTTTGTGGTTTTTGGAGCTGGCTTCTTCTATCTCCTACGTTTGATGCGCAAGTCTCCAACTCGATATGAAGAAGGTCTAGATAGCCGACTTCCTGATGGCACGAAAACCGATGCCATCACACATTCTAACCATCTAACCTAGGAGCTTACTCATGGATTACGCATTAATTTGGTACGCTTTGATTGGGCTCGCTGTTCTGATTTATGTCGTGTTAGATGGCTTTGATCTCGGTATTGGTATCCTATTCCTCAGCGCTAATGATGATGAAGAGCGCGACATGATGATGAACAGCATCGCTCCTGTTTGGGATGGGAATGAAACTTGGCTAGTTCTTGGCGGAGGTGGGCTTTTTGCCGTGTTCCCCCTCGCCTACGCGGTCATTATGCCAGCACTCTATGCTCCCCTGATTTTAATGCTGCTCGGGTTAATTCTGCGCGGGGTTTCTTTTGAGTATCGCTTCCGAACACAACGCGGAAAGTTTTTATGGGATAGCGCTTTTTTCATTGGTTCACTCACCGCGGCATTGATGCAAGGCATTATGCTCGGAACCCTGCTCCAAGGTATAGAGGTTAGTGAACGAGCATACGCAGGTGGATGGTTTGATTGGCTTTCACCATTTAGCGTATTTTGTGGCCTGGCGCTTGTTTGTGCTTATATTCTGCTCGGTTCATGCTGGTTATTAATCAAGCTTCCAGAAGAGCTGATGGGGCGCTATTACGTGGTCGCGCGACGATGGGGACTAGCGATGGTAGCCTGTATATTCATCGCCAGTTTGTGGCTGCCATTGAGCCAAAATATCGTCTTTGAACGTTGGTTCTCATTACCAAACTCGCTACTGTTTTTCATTTTACCAATTATTGCTGCGGCACTTATTTGGCAGCTATTCAAAGCCTTACTCGATCACAAAGCCGTCCGAGCCTACGTTCTTGCGATCGGCCTGTTTCTTTTGTCCGCGATGGGTTTCGGTGTCAGTACATTCCCTTACTTGGTCCCATTCGCACTCACTTATCAAGACGTCGCCGCGCCAGATAAGAGTTTGGCATTTTTACTTGCCGGTGCGGTGGTATTACTTCCTCTGATCATAGCCTACACGGCTTATTCGTACTGGGTTTTCCGCGGCAAGATTAAACGTGGAGAAGGATATCACTGATGAAACTAAAACCCATTTTGTGGTTCATTGGCATTTGGCTGGTAAGCGTGGTCGCCTTGTTTATCATCAGTTCGTTGATACGAACTGCGATATTGTAGGCCCAGAGACTACTGCACCACATCTGAAGCCATTGAGGTCTATACTCAAGCAAGAGTAAAACAACGGAGTGTTTTTATGACCTTAAAGCGGTTTCTGGTAACTTTGATTCCTTTGACGGTTCCACTGTTTTCACCAAATGCTTTGGCCGTAGACAAGCAGATGTCATCCGCCATGAAAAGTAAAATGCGGTCTATTTGCTCCGCAACAAACGAGCAGGGCCGTTGGCAACTTGCTGAGGCAACTCCTGACGCCAGACGCTCACTCAACATGGTGCTTTATCAAATGAATGCCGATGATAAATTGAAAGCAATTCATGAGGTGAGAACCAAAATGGTCGGCGGCACCCATTATGCGTTTGAGTTCGAGTTGCAAGATGGTCAGGTCTGGAATGCAATTGTATTGCACAGTGCCCGAGGCGATTACATGATAGAAAGACACGCCAAGAAAGGGGAACTCTGCCCTAAATAGCAATAGACACTACAACTTTACGACACAATAAAGTCGACTGATTCAGTCGCCTTTATTGTTGGTATGTTTAGGTATCGCTTCAAAAGCTTGGGAAAAGTAATAGCTTTCAACCTGAGGCCTAACTAAATCACAAGCTAACCCAAGGTCATCATTTTTTGTGAAAGGTAAATGTTCTGACACTAATTCCTGGGAATCTTTGTCCACGGTCTGGAAAGATTCAACAATTCTAAGTGGCCAGTAAGCTTTATTCTCAGTAACAAGAAAAAAGTAATATTGGAGCTGCTCTCCATGAGTCACGGCATTGTTAATTTCACTTCTAATTTTAACCACTTCGATTTTGCTACCAACACAAGTGAAGTCATATGCATCAGTAATTTCCGCTTCCTTCGCGCCCGGAGTATATACCATATAATC
>NZ_WXWS01000545.1:0-7182 GCF_009904715.1 Vibrio sp. V42_P2S4T144
GAGCCAATAACCCCATCGCGGCCATGCCCCAGAACACAAGCGGTCCCCAGTGCTCATAACCCCAGCCACTCAATACGGTCATTAACGCGATAAATGCGCCCAACGGAATCGCGTTATACAACGCTTGCAACGCTACGATCTTATTTTCTTCGGAGTTTTGGATATATTGGATCGCGGCAATGTGTGCGGTAGCGAAAGTCACACCATGCAATAGTTGAACAATCACCAAAGCAATAATTGATGTTGTCGACGCCGTAATACCCCAACGCATCATTACACCAACGGCTGCAGCAATAAACAGCGCGCGTATTGACCAACCTACGAATAAACGCTTACTCAGTGCAAACACTGCCACTTCTGCGGCCACCCCCAAGCTCCATAAGTAGCCAATGACATCTTCCGAGTGACCAGCGGCCTTCCAGTGAATCGCACTAAAGCCGTAGTAAGCCGCATGACTGCCCTGAATTAGTGACACCAACACTAAGAATTTTAGTATCGGCTTGTCGGTCAAAAGAGCGGTCAGCTTTGGACGTTCTGCGCTTTGCCCACCGTGCGTTACAGGCATTGGGTTAGTCGGTCGCATAGCAAACAGCAACGAGATAAACACGCCGAACATCGCAGTGTACAAGATCATATCGGAGCCAAATTCAGCCACCAGGTAGCCCACTGCCGTCGAGCCTGCGATAAAGGCGATCGAACCCCATAGCCGCGTGCGGCCATAATCGAGCATTTTCAGGCGAGCGTAGTAATTTGCCATCGCGTCCGACAACGGAATAATCGGTCCACAACAAAGATTGAACAACACTGTCGCTAGTGCCATTAACCAAAAGCTACCACCCGTAAAAAAGTGAAATCCAACAAAAAGGAGGGCAGCGAAACTCAACCAACGTAAAGCAGGCATAAGATGTTCGACTTTGTGTACTCGTGGGGTGATCACGATATTGGCAACACAACGTGTCGCAAGGCCTAACCCGACCAGCAAACCGATATCTGTCGAAGATACGCCCTGATCCTTAAACCAAAGTGACCAAAATGGCAGATACACGCCATACGCAAAGAAGAATCCGAGAAAGTACTGGGAAATCCAGCCATACGGAGAAGGTTTCAACATTACTAATATCCTAAAACGGGAACACCAACGTTCGAGCCGGGAATTATGGATCGCCATGCGTATTATAAAAAGGGAAGAATAAGAAACTTATCGTTTCCTCGATGGAATACTAACTTTGCGACATTTGGCATCTTCAAGCGAAAACATCGTAATTTAGACCAAAGTCGTCTGGCTTCCGGTAAGAAATTTGTCAGACTTAGAGAGTGTTCCTTCCATCATTATTGGGTGTTCTCATGCCTGACAAATTTAACATGCAATCTCCACCGTTCGATCGCTTAACTGAAGCACAACAAACGCGACTGCGATCGTCTCTGGACGTCGCCTACTATCGAGCTCGAGATGTTATTTTATCCTGCGGACAGAAGAACCCCCACTTACATATTCTGATCAAAGGCGCGGTAGAAGAGCGCTCCAACGATCAACAGGAAGTGTTCGCACATTATGCCAACGACGATATGTTCGATGTACGCTCGTTACTTGAAGACAAGGTACGTCATCACTACATCGCGCTTGAGGACACGCTCTCTTACCTACTGCCGAAAGAAGTTTTCCTTGCCCTTTACAACGAAAATGGCCAGTTTGCAGCCTATTTCGATAACAATTTATCGAAACGGCAAGAGCTCATCGAAGCGGCCCATCAACAGCAAAACTTAGCGGAGTTTATTCTCACTAAAGTTGACCGCAGCATTTATCACCCACCGATGATTCTTGAATCAAATACACCAATTAACGAGGTAACACGTTCCTTAAAAGAAAATGGGATTGACGCTGCATTGGTTCAACTCCATGGCGATGATCCACGATTGGAAAAATGGCCATCAGCCCACCCGTACGCAATAGTGACTCGTACTAATATGCTGCATTCTGTGATGATAGATGGTTGCGCGCTCGACACACCAGTGGGTGAGATCGCGAGCTTTCCTGTTTATCACGTTGATGATGGTGACTTTCTATTCAACGCCATGATCACAATGACCAGAAATAGAATGAAACGCCTCATGGTATGTGAAGGCAACCGAGCCGTCGGCATGCTGGATATGACCCAAATTCTCAGCGCGTTCTCAACCCACTCTCACGTGTTAACGCTCAGTATTGCTCGAGCAAGCAGCGTGGAAGAGCTCGCTTTGGCCTCAAACCGCCAACGTCAATTGGTCGAGAGCTTATTGAAAAACGGCATCCGCACTCGCTTCATCATGGAGCTTATCTCAGCCGTAAACGAGCAAATTATCGAGAAAGCGTTCGAGTTAGTGATACCACCAGCCTTGCACGACCATTGTTGCTTGATCGTACTCGGCTCTGAAGGCCGAGGAGAGCAAATTCTCAAAACCGATCAAGACAATGGCCTGATTATTCAAGATGGTCTGGAATGGCCTCATTGCGAACAAGTGATGCAATCCTTCACACACACCCTACAACAGCTCGGTTATCCACTTTGCCCTGGCAAAGTGATGGTTAACAACCCGAAGTGGGTCAAAACACAGCAAGAATGGATAAGCACCCTAAACCACTGGATAGCTAAAGCCGAACCAGAACAAATCATGGACTTAGCCATTTTCAGTGACGCCCATGCTGTTGCTGGGAATTGCGAGCTGCTGGCTCCAATTGCGGCGCATCTTCGTGACACAATGAAAGATCGCATGTTGATATTGTCTGATTTTACTCGCCCTGCCTTGCAGTTTTCTGTGCCCCTAACTCTATTTGGCAACGTAAAAAGTGCTAAAGACGGATTGGACATTAAACGCGGCGGTATTTTCCCAATTGTACACGGCATTCGCACCTTGTCTTTGGAATATGCCATTGAGGAGAAGAACACGTTTGAGCGCATTGAAGCTCTGAGAAATAAGCGCATCTTAGAATCCGAAACGGCAGATAATCTCAACGAAGCACTGAAATTGTTCTTTAAACTTCGCCTTAATCAGCAACTCAAAAAGCAAGAAGCGTTGAATAACATTGATATTAAACAACTGGATAGAACTGAGCGTGATTTGCTTCGCCACAGCTTACATGTGGTGAAGAAATTTAAGCAATTTTTAGGCTTCCATTATCAAATTCGTGATTAACCCTGATTTTCATAAATCACAGAGGCGTAAGCAATGAACTGGTTACAACGCAAATACTGGTACTACAAATTGAAAGGTTCGCCTTATCAGTCGCTGTTTTGCACGCCAGATAAAACAGAATATGTCTCTCTTGACTGCGAAACCACCAGCCTTGACCCAAATCGCGCCGAGCTGGTGACTATTGCAGCCACCAAGATCATCGACAACCGTATCATCACCAGTCAACCATTTGAAGTCCGCTTACGCGCGCCGCAATCGCTCGACTCTGGCTCAGTCAAGATCCATCGAATTCGCCACCAAGACTTAGTCGATGGCATCAGTGAAAAAGAGGCGCTGCTCGAGCTGCTCGACTTTATCGGCAACCGACCACTTGTGGGCTATCACATTCGTTACGATAAAAAGATCTTAGACCTTGCTTGTCTGAGGCAACTTGGCTTCCCACTTCCTAACCCACTCATCGA
The DNA here is from genome assembly GCF_009904715.1 of Vibrio sp. V42_P2S4T144. Lineage (NCBI taxonomy): Bacteria > Pseudomonadati > Pseudomonadota > Gammaproteobacteria > Vibrionales > Vibrionaceae > Vibrio > Vibrio sp. V42_P2S4T144. Next base: position 3,633 of record NZ_WXWS01000545.1, read on the forward strand.
GGTCAGTCAGATTTATCACGATAAGTTGGAACGACATTTGCCGAATGCCTATTTCGACTTAAGTCTGGATGCCATTTGTAAACACCTCGAACTTCCTATCCAAGACAAACACGACGCCTTGCAAGACGCGATTTCTGCCGCTTTGGTCTTTGTCCGCTTAACGAAAGGCGATTTACCCAACCTAACCGCGCCGTATACATAAAAATCAGTTGACCTAGCTCCCAGAAATACTTTTGTTTCAGCGATTTCCCGGCGCTTCCATCACTCTCATCCTAAAGTCTAATTGTGGAAATACGCGCGGTGACTGACAGTTATAAGCACAACGTCGTCATTACCACGACCAAGTTATTTAGAACCAAAAAACAGCCCTACAAAAATATATTCAAAATCTTATCTAGATTGGTGTAAGGCCGAGAAATAAGGCACAAGGAGAGAAGCCATGAGCGAAGCCCACGTTTATCCGGTAAAAGAAAATATTAAAACTCATACACACGCGGATAATGATACTTACTTAGCCATGTATCAGCAGTCGGTAACCGATCCAGAGGGCTTCTGGAGCGAGCACGGCAAAATCGTTGATTGGATCAAACCTTTCACCAAAGTAAAAAGCACTTCTTTCGACACTGGCCATGTTGATATTCGCTGGTTTGAAGATGGCACACTGAACGTCTCGGCTAACTGTATTGACCGTCATCTTGCAGAACACGGGGACGACGTCGCCATCATTTGGGAAGGCGATGATCCAGCCGACGACAAAACACTCACTTTCAACGAACTGCACAAAGAAGTGTGTAAATTCTCCAACGCATTGAAAGAGCAAGGCGTACGCAAGGGCGACGTGGTGTGTCTATACATGCCAATGGTGCCAGAAGCCGCAGTGGCGATGCTCGCTTGTACCCGTATTGGTGCGGTTCACACCGTAGTATTTGGCGGTTTCTCACCAGAAGCACTATCCGGCCGTATCATCGACTCTGACGCTAAAGTCGTGATCACCGCTGACGAAGGCGTACGTGGCGGACGCGCTGTTCCACTGAAAAAGAACGTGGATGAAGCACTAACCAACCCAGACGTAAAAACCATCAATAAAGTCGTCGTGCTTAAACGTACAGGTGGTGATGTTGAATGGCATGAACACCGTGATGTTTGGTGGCACGAAGCAACAGCCAACGTTTCTGACGTTTGCCCACCAGAAGAGATGAAAGCCGAAGACCCGCTGTTCATCCTCTACACATCTGGCTCGACAGGTAAACCTAAAGGCGTACTACATACTACAGGCGGTTACCTCGTCTACGCGGCAATGACCTTTAAATATGTCTTCGATTATCAACCAGGTGAAACCTTCTGGTGTACCGCGGATGTGGGCTGGATTACAGGCCATACTTACCTAATTTATGGTCCACTAGCGAACGGGGCCAAAACCATTCTGTTTGAAGGTGTTCCAAACTACCCAAGCACGGCTCGTATGAGTGAAGTGGTTGATAAGCACCAAGTGAACATTCTCTACACTGCGCCAACCGCTATTCGTGCACTAATGGCAAAAGGTAACGAAGCGGTAGCAGGGACATCACGTTCAAGCTTACGTGTAATGGGTTCAGTAGGTGAGCCTATCAACCCTGAAGCGTGGGAGTGGTACTACAAAACGATTGGTAACGAGAGCTCGCCTATCGTTGATACTTGGTGGCAAACAGAGACCGGCGGTATCTTAATTGCACCACTACCAGGCGCAACAGACTTAAAACCAGGCTCAGCAACTCGACCATTCTTCGGAGTCCAACCTGCACTGGTTGATAACATGGGCAACATCATTGAAGAAACCACAGCAGAAGGTAACTTGGTGATCCTTGATTCATGGCCAGGTCAGATGCGTACTGTTTATGGCGACCACGAACGCTTTGAACAGACCTACTTCTCAACCTTCAAGGGAATGTACTTTACTAGTGATGGTGCTCGTCGTGACGAAGACGGCTACTACTGGATCACTGGCCGTGTTGATGACGTACTAAACGTGTCGGGTCACCGTATGGGTACCGCTGAAATTGAATCAGCGCTAGTGGCGCACCACAAGATTGCAGAAGCGGCGATTGTTGGTATTCCACATGACATCAAAGGCCAAGCTATCTACGCTTACATTACATTGAACGATGGTGAATTCCCGTCAGCTGAGCTGCACAAAGAAGTGAAAGATTGGGTGCGTAAAGAGATTGGTCCAATTGCAACACCAGATGTACTGCACTGGACGGATTCCTTACCGAAGACTCGTTCTGGTAAGATCATGCGTCGAATCCTGCGTAAAATTGCAACGGGTGATACCAGCAACCTCGGAGACACATCAACGCTTGCCGATCCGAGCGTTGTAGATAAACTTATCGCAGAGAAAGCAGAATTGGCATAAATTCAACCAACTGTTTTAAAAGCACTTTAAAAACCGCCATCACTCATGGCGGTTTTTTGCTTTAGTGCACAAATTGGCCACACAAAAAATATGGCAATTATGTTGTTTTTGTTAACTTGGTTACAGAAACGAGAGTGGCTATTAGGAGATTAGACCAGTAAATTGCTGCTAATTGCTATGAATTAGCTATAATCTTGGTCGATTTTTTAAAATTTGCTCGGTTTTAACAAAAAAATCGTGCTGAACTATCGTATATTTGGGAATATAAACGTTCCACTCACGATAAGGGAAGATAGCAACACAATGTCTGCAAAGTCACGGATTCTTGTTCTAAACGGACCAAATCTTAATCTATTGGGTCTGCGCGAACCGACACACTATGGTCACAGTACCTTAGCTCAAGTTGTGGATACTCTTACAGAGCAAGCCCATAACGCTGGGGTAGAACTGGAACACCTACAATCAAATCGTGAGTACGAACTGATTGAAGCCATTCACGCTGCCTATGGCAAGATTGACTTCATCATCATCAATCCAGCGGCTTTCACTCATACTAGTGTGGCGCTGCGAGATGCATTACTTGGCGTCGCCATCCCATTTATTGAGGTGCACTTATCAAATGTGCACGCACGTGAACCATTCCGTCATCACTCTTATCTGTCAGATAAAGCAGAGGGTGTGATTTGCGGTTTAGGCGCACAAGGTTATGAATTTGCTCTGTCTGCAGCGATCAATAAGCTACAGGCAAAGTAACCCTAACACTCTGCAACCCTACGAGGGTTGTCTTAATCACAAGATAAAAGAGAAAGAAAAGATGGATATTCGTAAAATCAAGAAGCTAATTGAGTTAGTTGAAGAGTCTGGCATTGCTGAGCTAGAGATCTCTGAAGGTGAAGAGTCAGTGCGCATCAGCCGTCATGGCACTGCAGCCCCTCAAGCACCAATTCACTACGCAGCAGCTCCAGCGGCGGCACCTGCTCCAGTAGCAGCGGCACCAGTAGCGGAAGCGCCAGCAGCAGAAGCTCCAGCAGCAACACCTGCAGGTCACCAAGTTCTTTCTCCAATGGTTGGTACTTTCTACCGCTCTCCAAGCCCAGACTCTAAAGCATTCGTAGAAGTGGGTCAGAAAGTAAATGCTGGCGATACTCTATGTATTGT
>NZ_WXWS01000308.1:0-7178 GCF_009904715.1 Vibrio sp. V42_P2S4T144
TTTTTGTTGTGAAATTGTAGTCAATATTTCGCTAGTCTACATAATGAGCAGGCAAGGAAATTAACCATCCACTTCACAGAATTGCCTGAAACTTAAATAAAGGATTTAAGTTTTTACTCTAGGACGAGTTTTTAAGTGCGAGGATATGACGATGAATATGCTGAACTTCGATAAAAAAGAGATGCAACAACAACAACGCCCATTTATCGCTGAAGCCGTATTTGCCGTCGAAGCGGTAAGTGCTGAGCAGCAGAGTGAGAAACAAGTAAAAGCGAAGCAACTGCTTGACCGCATGTTCCCATTGGAGAACGGGTCGCACCAAGATGTATCAAGTTACGTGATTGATTACCGCCATGTTTTGGCTTATTTCAAAGACGGTACACACAGCGGCCTGAAAAGCCCAAAACACTTCGTGGCGTACACTGGTGAAAAGGAAGATCCAAAGTCGATTTTGTTTAAAGATGATTCGGGCAATCATGTCGAAGTGCTGTTTGGCTGTCACAAAGGCACTGGTTGCGTGGAATTAGTGGACATTGACGATATTCAATTGGAAACTCGCACGACGTTTCATCCTGAACTAACTGGCAATGCACCAACTGCGATGCGCCATTGGATAAGCCTAATCAAAGGCGACAAAAAAGGTAAGCCGATGGCATGCAGTGAAGATAAAGAATATACCGCAAAAAATGGTGACGACTACATTCTAAGTTACTGCTACAGCGTCGATTAAGATACTCATGATTGGATATAAAAACCCCGCACTTTACGTCGCGGGGTTTTCTTTTTCATCGTAAAAGTCGTTTTCGCTTAGTCAGTTTATTTAAATTGGCATCACGCGGTTACGACCGAGTTGTTTTGCTTCATAAAGCTGTTTATCGGCTTTATTGATTAAGGCTTCAGGCGTATCACCCGGCTCAAATTCTGCTACCCCAAAAGAAGCGGTAATGCTGTGAACTTGTGTGCCTGAGCGCTTATCTCTGATACGCAGTTTTTCTATCATCCGGCGTAGTGTGTCTGCATATTGGCGAGCAATTCGCAGAGATTTGTTAGGTACAATTAACGCGAATTCTTCACCACCAAAACGGTACGCACATATCCCATCTCGACAGCTTTGTTGTAGCCGGCGGGCAATGGCTTTTAATACTGTATCGCCAAAAAGGTGCCCGTAATTGTCGTTAAATGATTTGAAATGATCGATATCAAGCATGATCAAGGTCATTGCCTGATTTGATGCAATAAGTGAAGAGAGATCTTTGTCAAATGCTCGGCGGTTGTATAGGTTTGACAAACCATCGAACAACGCATCTTGCTGTACTTCAGCCAGTTGGTTTTTGAGGCGAGAAATTTCTTCACTCGCGTTAGTCAATTGGCTATTCAAAAACTTTGTTGAGTGACGAATTTCATGTGACTCTGCGACAAGTTGACGAATCACCACCATCACTTCTTCAATGCTTAGGCTATTGTCCTCAACTTTTTCCAGTTTATTAAAGCTTTTGTCTACCATCTCGGAAAAGGAGGAAGTATCTGAAATCGTATCGCTCATTGAACTGGATACTTCGTGTAGCAGAACTTCTACATTGGTTCTAAGATCTTCAAGGCTGGTTTCTGCTTTGCTGGCCACATAGTTGTTGTAAAGCTGTTTATTGGTTGCTGGCGGGCAAATACCGTAGTTTTCTAACACCATGTCTAACTCAAAGTTGAGTTCTGGAATGGTCTTGTCAACGTAGGTATACCAAAGCGCGTAGTTGGCTGGCGTGGCAGCAACATGGTTTTTGATCATCAGTGGGACCGCTTTTTTTAAATTAGCGGTTGATTTCTTAAACTCGTCGGTCATTTCTGCGATGGTACTAGCAAAATGGGATTGGGCTTAGATTAACGGATATTAACTAATGTCGCTTTAATTTTTATCACTTTTGCATGGTTTATATAGAAAATGAGTGATTAAGATCGTGATCAATACCGTTGGATTCAAATTTTATAAAATATCAGTATGAAACATGTACAGGCATTTGGTGGTATTGCGTGTTTTGAGATATCCAGCAAATGGATTCCGTGTAAACGTTAGTAACCTAATGATCGTCAAACTCTCGTTTTCGTATAAAAGCAAGTAAATCAAAAGGCTTAACGTCAGGGTCTCCGTGAAAAGAACTCGTAGACGAAGAATTAACATCTGAGGGTGCGAATTGAAAAAGAAAATAGGACTTTATTGGTTCACGAACGACTTGCGATTGCACGACAACCCACTGTTGAAAAGCGCCAGTGTAGAAATGGACGAGTTAATTTGCTTGTATTGCTACCCTTCAATGACGCCTTACTTGCATCACTTTGCGCAGGAAGCCTCTTTCGGGCGCGCGAAATTGCAGTTTCTCGACTCATCGCTTAGTGAACTCAATCGATCTTTGAATCACCTTGGTCAGCGATTATGGGCGGTTGAACTGACGCCCGATCAAGCAATCAAGTATGCTGTTAATCGCTTCGGCGTCACACATATATATGCTGACGCCTTTCCCGGTTCGGATGAGCAACAAGCGTTAGATCGCGTAGCTGAAGGCGCTTCTCATGTAAAAATAAAACAGCAAGCAATCCGGACCCTGTTAAGGGAAGAACAACTGCCATTTGACTTGAGCAAACTGCCTACGACTTTCACGCAGTTTAGAAAGCAAGTTGAAGGTTTAGACATCTCTCGGCCCCACGAGAGTATCCGTTCGTTACCTCCAATTCCTTTAGGTGTGAATCTTCCTTCCGTTACTGCATATTACTTTGACACAAAAGCTGCGTTTCATGGTGGAGAAAGCCGCGGGCTTGAACATTGTCGCCAGTATTTTGCTTCCACACTAGCCAGTGAATACAAACAAACACGCAACGGTTTAGATGGCATGGATTACTCCACTAAGTTCTCTCCTTGGCTAGCTCATGGGTGCGTTTCTCCGAAAACTATTTATGCCATGTTGAAACGTTATGAAGCGGAGAGTGGTGCAAATGATTCAACCTATTGGATTTACTTCGAACTGCTTTGGCGTGAATACTTTTATTGGTATGCCCGTCGATACAAGCGGCAGCTGTTCCGATTCGGTGGCATCCAAAATCAAGCACCACTCACTAGCTTTTACGCGCACCGTTTCCAACAATGGAAGAAAGGTGAAACGCCATTTCCTATCGTCAATGCGTGTATGCACCAACTTAATGAAACGGGTTATATGTCGAATCGTGGCAGACAGTTAGTCGCCAGTTGTTTGGTGCATGAACTTAGCCTCGATTGGCGTTATGGCGCGGCGTACTTTGAGTCACAACTGGTTGATTACGATGTGGCATCAAACTGGGGAAATTGGCAATACCTAGCGGGCGTTGGTGCTGATCCGCGTGGTTCACGACAATTCAACCTCGAAAAGCAAACCGAAATGTACGATCCGCACATGGAGTTCATCGATAGGTGGCAAGGTCGTTGTCCTGGCGCGCATTTGGATAGTGTAGACATGGTCGATTGGCCGATTGTGATGGGCAGCAGTGACAAAGCTTCGTCGTCGGAGAAACCGTAATGCAATTTGAAACCGTACGATTGATCTTGGGCGATCAACTTAACAGTGAGCACTCTTGGTTTCATCAACCGGATGAGCAAGTGCTTTACCTGATTGCGGAGCTCAAGCAAGAGAATACTTACGTCACGCATCATATTCAGAAAGTGTGTGCGTTCTTTTCTGCAATGGAACAGTTTGCGAAAGAGCGTCAGAGTGAAGGTCACCAAGTTCAGCACCTCACGTTGGATGACACACAATCCTTCGACGATCTTGAGCAAGTCTTGCAACACTACGTGAGCGAAGTTGGTGCAAGTAAGTTTGAATATCAACGCCCGGATGAATACCGTTTACTAGAGCAGTTAGCCAAACTAAAGCTTGATGGGGTCGTGGCGCGTTGTGTCGATTCGGAACACTTTTTGTTGCCGTTTGAAGAGATAGAATCGCAGTTTCCTCAAGGCAAACACATCATGATGGAGCACTTTTACCGCCGTATGCGCAAGCGCTTCGACATCTTGATGCAAGACGGAAAACCCGTCGGCGGAAAATGGAATTACGATGCCAATAACCGTAACAAGCTCAAAGCCAAAGACATTGAACAACTGCCACAACCTTTGATGTTCAGTACCGACGTGCGCGATATTACTGAGCGGTTGGCACGACATGACATCAAAACTATCGGAAATCTCGAAGGGGAATTGTTGTGGCCGATTAATCGCGCGCAAAGCCTCTCTTTACTCGCGCATTTCTGCCAAGTCTGTCTGCCGTTATTCGGACGTTTTCAAGATGCTATGACAGGCCAGCACGACGCTAAGTGGAGCTTGTATCACAGCCGAATTTCATTCTCGCTCAACAGCAAATTGCTGCACCCGAGAGAAGTCATTGATGCATCACTCAAGGCATTTCACTCCAACGCGGACATCGACATTTCTCAAGTTGAGGGGTTTATTCGCCAAATCTTAGGATGGCGAGAGTACATCCGAGGCGTCTATTGGGCGAACATGCCTCATTACCCGAAAAAGAACGAGCTGGGCGCAGAAAGAAAGCTGCCAAACTTCTTTTGGAGTGGCGAAACCAAAATGGCCTGTATGCGCAATGCGATTGGTCAGTCCCTTGATTATGCCTACGCACACCACATCCAACGTTTGATGGTCACTGGTAACTTTTGCTTGCTAACCGAGATCGACCCAGATCAAGTGGATGAGTGGTATCTCGGTATCTATGTTGATGCGATTGAATGGGTCGAAATGCCGAACACTCGTGGCATGGCATTGTTTGCGGATGGCGGCATTGTTGGCACCAAACCTTACGCGGCGAGTGGTTCTTACATCAACAAAATGAGCGACTACTGTAAGGGTTGCCATTACGACAATAAGGCGAGGAGTGGGGAAGGATCGTGTCCGTTTAACAGCCTTTATTGGCGCTTTATGAACAAACACGACAAGCGCCTCGCAGCCAATCCACGAATCGGGATGATTTTCCGCTCTTGGGACAACATGGAAGAACAACAACGCCAAGCGATTCTTGATACCGCAGAGCACTACATAGAAAACGTGGAGAACTTGTGATGGAAATACTCATCGTCGGTGGCAATGGTGGAATTGGTTTGGCGATGGTGAGAGAAGCCGCAGCTCGGTTTCCTCAAGCTCGCGTGCATGCCACTTATCGTAAGCAGCAACCAGATTGGCAACACCCAAATGTCGTTTGGCATCAAGTGGATGTATCGCAAGACGAGCAGGTAAAAGCGTTCAGTGAGCAGATTGAACACGTCGATTGGTTGGTGAACTGTGTTGGTATGTTGCACACCCAAGAGAAAGGTCCTGAGAAGAATCTTAGCTCGCTCGACGCAGACTTCTTTCAGCAAACCATCACGGTTAATACTTTGCCAAGTTTACTGTTGGCAAAATACTTCACGCCCAAGCTAAAGCGCAGTACTGCACCCAAGTTTGCGACCATTTCGGCCAAAGTTGGCAGCATTAGCGATAATCAGTTAGGTGGTTGGTACAGCTATCGAGCATCGAAAGCCGCATTAAACATGTTCCTAAAAACCATGTCGATCGAATGGCAAAGAGTGGTCAAACATGGCACGGTGCTTTCACTTCACCCTGGCACCACAGATACCGCTTTGTCGGCACCTTTTCAAACCAATGTCCCAGAGGGAAAGTTGTTCACGCCAGAGCGAGTTGCTAAGGATTTATTAGGCTTGATAGAAAAAGCAACCCCGCAAGATAGCGGGGCGTTTTGGGCTTATGATGGGACGTTATTACCTTGGTAAGAGAACGCGTACAAACGTTAATACAAATGAAATAACATACTCCAGAGAGGGTCGGAGTGACCTACGTTTTCGTTGATTTATTTCTTCGGCAACGCTCAGAACAATAAACGATTTCCTCCCAATTTCGCGCCCACTTCTTTCTCCAAGAAAATGGGCGCTGACAGACCGGACAGACTTTCATGGGAAGGTTGGATTTAAAACCTTTCATCGCGCTGAATGTTCACTCCTAATTTGGCTAAAACTACTTATCAAATAGGTACAGGTAATCGCCGTAGCCTAAACTCGCCATCTTGTTCACAGGTACAAATTTCATCGCAGCAGAGTTCATGCAATAGCGTAATCCCGTCGGCTTCGGACCATCTTTAAACACATGACCTAGGTGTGAATCACCAAACTTACTGCGGATCTCCGTTCTAGGGTAGAGTAGTTTATAATCGGTTTTCTCCACGATGTAACCCGGGTTAATTGGTCGAGTAAAGCTTGGCCAACCTGTGCCAGATTTGTATTTATCAGTAGAAGAAAATAGCGGTTCACCGGTCACAATATCCACATAAATTCCCGCTTCTTTGTTGTCCCAGTATTCATTATCAAACGGACGCTCCGTGCCTTCTTCTTGCGTCACGTAATACTGTAGCTCTGTTAAGTTTGATTTGATTTCAGACTGAGCAGGCTTACTGTACGCTTTCACTTTCGAAAACAGCTTTTTTTCTTCAATCAACTGTCGAAGTGTTTTAGGGCTTTCTTTTCGATCTTCACCAAATACTTCGTCGAGATATTTATCGCGACCTGATGCGTAGCGGTAGTATTTGTACTTCAAGCTACTCTTCTTGTAGTAATCCTGATGATACGACTCCGCAGGGTAAAACTTTTCAAACTCGATCAGCTCTGTTTTCAACGGTTTTGGATAGATCATCGCCTTGTCGATTTCCATCATAAACTGCTTAGCAATCTGCTTTTGCTCCGCATTATGGTAGAAGATCGCTGGACGGTATTGAGGACCACGGTCAACAAATGAACCTTTATCGTCGGTAGGGTCGATATGACGGAAGAAGTAGTCCAGCACTTGCTCGTAGTTCACGACAGCAGGATCGTACTTCACCTCAATCACTTCAATATGACCAGATTTACCAGAAGAGACTTGGCGGTAAGTCGGGTTTTCAATATGACCACCTGAATAACCTGATACAACATCGATTACGCCGGGCAGTTGCTCTAAATCCGATTCTGTACACCAGAAACAACCGCCAGCTAGCGTTGCGATTCTTGTATTCTCTGAAGCCTTCAGCTTATCCATCGTATCGGCGGTACCTGTTTTACTCAATAGTAGAAACAAGACTGGAAGTGCGAAGGAGAAACCGGCCAATAACTTAGACATATTCTTCATAGCTACC